>NZ_JAPCIV010000011.1:0-130531 GCF_027707585.1 Aeromonas sp. QDB39
GCGCTGGCCCGCTGTGATGCCGATAATCCGGTGTTTTATGAGGATGAAGTCGATATAGACCTCAATCCCAAATTAGGAGCCGACTGGATGTTCAGAGCGCAGCAAAAGCGGGTTGTCACACCGGGGCAGAATGCCAAGCATTATCTGGCAGGCGTTCTCCACGCAGGCAACGGAAGGGTACTTTACGTCAGCGGGATCAAGAAAAACTCATCGCTGTTTATTGCCATGCTGGAAAAGCTGCGCCACCACTACCGACGAGCCAAAACCATCACGTTGATCCTCGATAACTACATCATTCACAAAAGCAAACAGACCGAGCGATGGTTGAAGAAGAATCCCAAGTTCTGCCTGGTGTTCCAGCCAGTTTACAGCCCTTGGGTTAATCACATAGAACGGCTATGGCACAAGTTACATGAAACCATCACGCGCAATCATCAATGCAGAGGGATGGCAAACCTGCTGGCCCGAGTGAAACACTTCATGGATACCGTGTCTCCTTTCCCGGGGAATGGCTATGGCACAGCGAAGGTGTAGCACTATTGGGATCAGTTATTTAGGGGGCGTTCGCCAGCGGATGCAAACCGGGATCCGGTTTCTATGAGGTGGCTCAACAGAGTGAAATATATTCACTTTGCTATTCAATGCATGACCAGAATGACCAATAAAGGTGATGGCGCTCCCACTTTTTGCCATGCAGGTGGCTGATGGTGCCTTTATTCACGTCAATTCTGGTTACCAGCTGTAAATCCCAGGTTAATGATTCTGACCAACTTGCAGGATATTATCCCGGTTTTGCATAGCTATTTATTTTTCGGCCTGGCGAAGGGCTTTTCATAAGGCCAAAAATATGCCTGAAGTGAGCCGCAAGAGAGCCCTTGAAATAACATTCAGCCCATCTGCATGGCAATAAGCTGGGGTGGCAAGAGTGGATGGAAATGAGGGGCGCCGTTCACGGCCGGATGCGGCAACCAGACGGGCAGGATGGAACCCTGCATATGCCATATATTTTCAGCGCCGCGAACAGGACCTGGCTGCGCGGGCGCCGTGCGTCAGTGCCCTGTCTGAGGGAAGGGCACGGCGCATTTACCCGGCCCCTGGCAGCCAATATTGTGAGAGCGAGTCAACCCATGATGGAGAGAGTCCCATGACCGAGAAGCTGATTGACGATAAGCAACCCACCCCGGATCCGGCGGAGCAGAATGCCTTTTTCCCTTCCCCCTATTCATTGAGCCAGTTCACTTCGCGCAAGTCGGATCTGGCGGGGGCCGACTATCCCGTCCCCTATCGTGGTGGCCGCTGGAAGATCCTGCTGATCGGGGCCGATGAGCGCTATCTGCCCACCGACAACGGCACCCTGTTCTCTACCGGCAACCACCCGGTGGAAACTCTGCTGCCCATGTATCACCTCGACAAGGCGGGCTTTGCCTTTGAGGTGGCCACCCTGTCGGGCAATCCGGTCAAGTTCGAGTGGTGGGCCATGCCGACGGAGGATGAGGCGGTGGTGGGGCTCTATGGCAAATACCAGGGGCAGTTCCGCCAGCCCGCCAAACTGGCGGATCTGCTGGCCCAGGTGCAGGCCCCCGATTCGGACTACCTCGGCGTGTTCATTCCCGGCGGGCACGGCGCCCTGATGGGGTTGCCCGAGAGCGCCGAGGTCAAGGCGCTGCTGGAGTAGGCGATGGCCCACGAGCGTTTCATCATCACCCTCTGCCACGGGCCGGCGGCCTTGCTGGCGGTGGCCAATCCGCACACCTTCGCCGGCTACCGGATCTGCGCCTTCCCCGATGCGCTGGATGAGCAGACGCCGGCGATCGGCTACATGCCGGGTCGGCTCACCTGGAAGTTTGGCGAGCGGCTCAAGGGGATGGGGTTTGAGATCGTCAACAGCGGCATCTCGGGGGAGGTGTGTCGGGATCGCAATCTGCTGACCGGTGACAGCCCGCTGGCCGGCAATCCGCTCGGCAAGCTGGCCGCCACTACCCTGCTGGAGGCGGTGAGCCGCCGATAGCATCATGCCCCTCGCAAGAGGGGCTGGCAGCGCTGAGCAGGAAGGAAATCAGGCAGAAAATAAAACCGCAGGGCCGTCGCGTGACGGCCCTGCTCTATTGGGTCTGGACCAGGCTTGGTTTCAGGTATGGCTCAGGCGGGATAGAGGGCACCCAGCACAGCGGGGCGGCTGGCGCCGGCGTATGGGAGGGCAGGTTGCCCTCCTTGTTCAGGGGGCGCCTTGGACCAGGCATGGGTCAGGCAGGATAAAGGGCACCCAGCACGGCGGGGCGGCCGGCACCGGTGACAGCCGGCAGGTTGCCGGGTTGGCGGTGGATAAAGCGCTGCGCCAGCCAGGCAAACGCCGCGCCTTCCATCCAGTCGGGGGCGATCCCCAGCTCGGCCGTGTTGGCGATGCGCCAGCCGGGCAGCAGGCTGGCCAGCTCCGCCAGCAGCGGGGCGTTATGGGCGCCTCCGCCGCAGACATACAGCTCGGGCCGGCTCTGCGCATCAGCCAGTGCGGGCAGCTGGCGGGCGATGCTGTGGCAGGTGAGCGCCTGCAGGGTGCGCTGCACATCCGCCGGGGCATGGGCGCGGCCGGCCAGCTCGCCATCGAGCCAGTCGAGGGTAAACATCTCGCGCCCGGTGCTCTTGGGGTGGGGGGCGGCAAAGTAGGGGTGAGCCAGCAACTGCTCCAGCAGTGCAGGGATAAGCTGGCCGCTGGCCGCCCACTGGCCGCCGGCATCGTAACCGGCTCCCTGGGGGTGATGGCGGCGATACCAGCCGTCGAGCAGGGTGTTGGCCGGGCCGGTATCAAAGCCATAGACGCCGTCGGCCTGGCCCGGCAGCACCGAGATATTGGCGATGCCGCCGAGGTTGAGCACCACCCGCAGGGCGCCGGGGCGCGCAAAGAAGGCCTGATGGAAGGCGGGCACCAGCGGCGCCCCCTGGCCGCCGAGGGCCATGTCCATGGTGCGAAAGTCGGCCACCACATCGATGCCGGTCAGCGCCGCCAGCAGGGCCGCGTTGCCGATCTGCAGGGTAAAGCCAAGCTGGGGGCGGTGGCGGATGGTCTGGCCGTGGCTGCCGAGGGCGCGAATATCTTTAGGTTCAAGCCCCGTCTTGGCCAGCAGGGCGTGGGTGGCGGCGGCAAATTCGCGCGCCACCAGATTGTCGGCCGCCCCCATGCGGTCGATCTCGTTGTCGCCCGGGGTGCAGAGGGCGTGCAGCTCGTGCGCGGTGGGCCAAGGGTGGCTGAGAGCCGCTTCGACCCGCAGTTCATCCCCCTCGATCAGCACCAGCACGGCGTCGATACCATCCATGCTGGTACCGGACATCAAGCCGATATAACGCTCGCTCATGACTGCTCCTTGTGGGTCAATTGCCGCCGTTGGCCCGCTTGTTCTGGGCCAGCTGCAGCTCCGGGCTGTTCAGCTTGGCCAGCTGGGGCATGGCCTGCGCCTTGAAGTTGGCCAGCACCCGTCCGCTCAGCGTCTCGGCCTGCGGCAGATTGAGGGTGCGCGGGTTCTTGTGCACGCCGCCCACCACGAATTCATAGTGCAGGTGCGGCCCGGTGACCCGTCCGGTCCCCCCCAGATTGCCGATGGTCTGCCCCTGCTTCACCCGCTGCCCCTTGTTGACGGTGCGCTTGGAGAGGTGCAGGTACTTGGTCACGTAGTCGCCGGCGTGCTTGATGAAGACGTAGTTGCCGTTGAACTGGTTGTAGCCAGCGGCCACCACGCTGCCTGAGCCCGCCGCCATGATGGGAGTGCCCACCGGCGCCACGTAGTCGATGCCGTTGTGGGGACGCACCTTGCCGGTGACCGGGTGCAGCCGGCGCGGATTGAAGTTGGAGCTGATGTATTTGAAGTTGACCGGCGCGCGCAGGAAGCTCTTGCGCATCGCCTTGCCATCCGGGGTGTAGTAGTTGCCGTCCTCGTTCAGCACGGCGCGATAGGTGGCACCCTGGTTGACGAACTCGGCGGCCAGGATGTCGCCGGAGGCAACCCGCTCGTCATCCTGATACTTCTCTTCGTAGACCACCCGGAAGCTGTCGCCCGGTTGCAAGTCCTGGGCGAAGTCGATGTCCCAGCCGAAGATGGCGGCCAAGTCCATGATCTGATCCTCGGTCATGCCGGCGTCGACGGCGGCGCCCCAGAAGCTGGAGCGGATCTCGCCCTTGGCTACTTGTTCGCGGGTGTCGAGTTCGAGTTTGACCGGTCTGGCCACGAAGCTGTCGGCCTTGCGGCTCACCTTGAGCGCCTGCTCCAGACTGTGGGGGTAGTAGAGGCTGTGCAGCTCGCCGCCCTTGGTGAGCTTGAAGGTGAGCTCCTGGCCCGGCTTGAGCAGGCGCAGGGTATCCGTGCCCTCGAGCTGATCGATCAGGTGCAGATCCGTGGTGCTGAGGCCGAGGCGCTGGAAGATGACCCCCATGTTGTCGCCGCTGCGTACCTTCACCTGCTTGGTGATGTAGCTCGGCTTGGGCGGGGCGACGGGCTTGGCTTCGGCCAGCAGCGCCTCCTCGTCGACCTGCTGCTCGATGGCCAGCTCGTTGCCGTTGTCATCGACCCGGGTGGCGACCGCCTGTTCGCTGGGCCAGGCCGCCAGCATCATCACCATGATGCTCAGGATCAGCACCATCTTGCGGTGCCAGTGAGGGAGAGAGTTGAAGGCGTGCCAAATGACCATGAGAAGCAGACGAAGTTGAGCCGGGAAGAATGTCGGAGTTTACCGCCTTTCCAATTGGCCCGCCATTCCAGTAATATGTCTGGCCCTGTGGAATCGTGATTGGAGAGTCAAAAAATGTCCCAGCTCGAGGTGGCGCTAGCCGAGATCAAGCGCGGAGCGGAAGAAATTCTGGTGGAAGAAGAACTGGTCGCCAAGTTGAAGGAAGGGCGCCCGCTGCGCATCAAGTTGGGGATGGACCCGACGGCTCCCGACATTCATCTGGGTCATACCGTGATCCTCAACAAGCTGAAGACCTTCCAGGATCTGGGCCATGAAGTGATCCTGCTGATCGGCGACTTCACCGCCATGGTGGGTGATCCCTCCGGCAAGAACGCCACCCGTCCGCCGCTCTCCGAAGAGGCCATCAAGCACAACGCCCTCACCTATGCCGAGCAGGCGTTCAAGATCCTCGATCCCGCCAAGACCCGCATCGAGTACAACTCGACCTGGCTGAGCGAGCTGGGCGCGACCGGCATGATCAAGCTGGCGGCCAAGCAGACCGTGGCCCGCATGATGGAGCGCGACGACTTCAAGAAGCGCTACAGCAACGGCCAATCCATCGCCATTCACGAATTCCTCTATCCGCTGCTGCAAGGCTATGACTCGGTCGCGCTGAAGGCGGACGTCGAGCTGGGCGGTACCGATCAGAAGTTCAACCTGCTGATGGGCCGCGAGCTGCAAAAAGATGCCGGCATGGCGACCCAGTGCGTGCTGATGATGCCGCTCTTGGTGGGCCTCGACGGCGTCAAGAAGATGTCCAAGTCCGCAGCCAACTACATCGGCGTACACGATGCCCCGGGCGAGATGTTCGGCAAGATCATGTCCATCACCGACGATCTGATGTGGAACTACTACGAACTGCTCTCCTTCCGTCCGCTGGCAGAAATTGAAGAGTTCAAGGCAGGCATTGCCGCCGGTACCCTCAACCCGCGCGATGTGAAGATCTGGCTGGCCAAAGAGATCATCGCCCGTTATCACGACGAGGCGGCGGCTGAAGCGGCCCATGAAGATTTCACCCAGCGCTTCTCCAAGAATGCCATTCCGGACGAAATGCCGGAAGTCGAGCTGGCACTGGAAGGCGAAGGGCTGGCCATCGCCAACCTGCTCAAAGATGCCGATCTGGTGGCCACCACCTCCGAAGCGCTGCGGATGATCAAGCAGGGCGCGGTGAAGCGCGATGGCGAGAAGCTGGAGGATGGCAAGGCACTCATCGGTGCCGGTACCGCCGTCTACCAGGTCGGCAAGCGCAAGTTTGCCCGGGTGACCGTCAAGTAAGTCGCCACTTCTGGCGCCGCCATAAGAAAGGCCTCCCTTGCGGAGGCCTTTTTGTTGGGTCATTGACCGGGTCGGTTGGGATCAACCCTCGGTTTTCAGGAAGTTGCGGTAGAGCATGTAGAGGTGGGCCGAGCTCCAGCTGAAGTTGCTGGCCCCCTGCATGGCGCCGGTCTCCGGGTTGTAGTTCTCGCGGATGGGGCCGCTGCCCGCCAGCCCCTCGGCGTTGGCAAACAGCTTGTTGACCAGCGTCTGGGCATCGCTGCGATAGCCGTAGTTCTCCAGCCCCTTCACCCCGAAGTAGAACTGATCCAGCCAGACCCGGCCGCGCCAGTAGATGTCGGGGTCGTAGGCCGGGTTGGTCAGCGCCGCCGTGCCCAGCGGCACCTTGGTGTTGAACTCCTGGGCATTGAGCATCACCTCGCGTACCCGCGCCGCCTTCTCCTTGTCCGCCACCTCGGCCCAGAGCGGACTCCACCCTTCCGGGCCGCGGCCACGGGCGGTCAACAGCTTGCCGACGCAGCCGTTGGCGTCGGGCAGATCCCCCTGGGCTATCTGGCGGTCGTAATAGAAGCCGGAGGCCTCATCGAACAGGCAGCTGTTGATGTAGCCGGCCAGCTGGGTCGCCCCTTCGCGATAGCGGCTCGCCTCGTCCGGCTTGCCGAGCAGCTCGGCCATGTCGGCCAGGATGCGTTTCTCCTTGGCGAGGAAGGCGTTGAGCTCCACCGACTCCTGATCGATGGAGAAGCCGATGAGGCTGCCGTCGTCCTGATGGTTTTCGAAGAAGAAGACGTTCCAGTCCTGGCGCGCCTTGGCCATGTCGCCGCCATAGGTCTTGTCGGCATAGCGCTTGAGCTGATCCGGCTCGATAAAGCCGAAGCGGGCGGCGTTGTCCATGCCGGACTCCCAGCCGGCCCCGTGCTGGGCGCCGATATCCATGTCGGCGTAGCCGCCAACGCTCAATACCTGCTGATAGAGCGCCATGCCGGCGCAGCCATACCAGCCATCTCCCTCATCGGTACAGCTCGACAGATCCAGCCCGGCCGGTGCCCCCGCCGGGTACTGCACCTTGAAGGTGATGTTGCCGAACTCGTCGTTGTGCTCGACGTGACGGGTGGCGCCATATTCGATGATGCCGTTGCGGTTGTTGTCCCGCGCCCGGTACCACCAGTCGTGATAGGCCTGGATCTTCGGGTACATCTCGGCGATGAAGGCCTTGTCCTTGGTGGCGCTGTAGATCTCCCAGATGGCCCAGGCGGAGAGAGGCGGCTTGGTGTCGCGCTCGTTCCAGTTGCCGCCGTCGCCACCGCGATCGGCGAGCTTGTTGTAGAAGACGGCGTCGATCACCATGCCGGCATCCTGCGGCCGAACCGGGTCATCGGCCTGGATCTGGTAGTCATACATGGCGCGCACGTTGTTCTTGGCTACCTCGGGGTTGAAGTGGGCCATGGCGTAGGCGTGCTTCCAGCTGTCCCAGGCCCAGACCCCGTCGAACCAGCGGGCGGTGTTGGAGGGGGTCACCCCGTCGTGCAGGATGGCACCGGCCGGCGAGCGCCAGTTGCCGTTGAGGGTCTCCATCGCCTTGACCGCGATACGCCGCTCCGATTCCGGGATCCCCTGATTGGAGAGGCCGCGCGCCAGGTAATCCTCCCAGCGGCGGATGGAGTCATCGAAATGGCTGGCGGGGTCGGCCAGCAGCGCCTGGCGGCTCTGCTCGAAACGACTCGCTTCAGCACTGCTGTGGACATAGCTCTGCAGGGTGTAGATATCCTGCTGGCCCTTGGCAGCCAGGGTGAGGCTGGCCTCGCTCACGTAGCCGAGCTCCTGCTCGTCGAGGGTGGTGCGACTGGGCAGGGTGCGATCGATGCGGTAGCTGGCGCTGCCGCTTTGCATGATGTTCCAGGTGCTGCGCAGTTTGCCGAACTGGAATGCCACGCCGCGCTCGGTCTGGCTGATGGAGCGGGTCCAGGCGGGGTACTGCTCGGCGACCGTCTTGTTGGCATCCCACTGGTTGAGCAGCTCCCCCTGCCAGTTGAGCTTGAGGGTGAGGGGGGCGTCAGTGTGGTTGATGAGGCGGGTGCGAACCAGCGCAGTGCGGGCATCGCCGTAGCGCAGCTCCAGCTCCAGGGTGAAGGGGTCGAATTCGAAGCGCTGCACCAGCGCCCCCGGGATGGCGTACAGCGCCTGCTTGCTGGCGCTGGTGAGCGGGAAGGCGCGGCCGCTCTCGTCGCTCAGGGTCAGCTTGTCCAATTCGCTTGCGAAGAACAGGCTGTACTCCTCGGCGATGACCATGGGGCCGGTAAAGCCGCCCCATTCGCTGTCGCTGGCGGGCAGCAGGAAGCCGTGCCAGGCGCCGAGATCGAGCAGCGGGTTGTATTTGAGGTTGGAGTAGCTGTCAAAGTCACGGAACTGGAGCGGGGTGCCGCTGCGGTCGATCACGTTCTGATACTGGTTCGCCAGGGTGGCGCTGGGGGCGGCCGGGCTGCTGGAGTCATTGCCGTTGCAGGCAGTGAGGCCGAACAGGACGACGCTCAGGGTGACGGATAGTAAACTTTTACGAAACATCTCTCGCTCCAATGACAGTTTTTGTAGGTTAAGGAAGGTGTTTTTTAGTGCTTGTTTTAGTGAAAGCGTTTGCGAGAGCCATTATAGGGCGATTTTGAGGGGATTATTGGCGCTGCATCACAGTGCCGGAGGGGCTGGTGTGAGCCGGATCACCCGGTTACACGAGGTTACATAGTTTGATGTTTTAGTAACTATTTACTTGTCTGGCGGCAGCCAGCGAGAGAAAGGAGGGGCAGGTGCGCAGGTATTGATAGGGGGTCAGGCCGAACTCCTGCTTGAAGCGGGCGGCAAAGCGGCTGGGGGAGTCGTAGCCACAGGCGAGGGCCGTCTCCAGCGGCGCCAGCCCCTGCTGCAACAGGGTGAGGGCGTGGCTCATGCGCACCTGGGTCAGCAGCTGGCGAAAGCTGCGCCCCTCGGCGGCCAGCTTGCGCGCCATGGAGGCGCGGCTCATGGCGAAGTGGGGTGCTACCCCCTCCAGGGTGTGATCGGCGCCCGGCTCCACCCCAAGGTAGCGGGCCAGCCGCTCGCCTAGGGTCATGGTGTGGGCGGGAAACAGCAGGTCGAGCCCGCCGGCGGCCTGCAGCTCGGCATAGAAGCCCTGCAGCAGCTGGACCTGGGTGGCCTCATGGAGCCGCCGATCCGCCATGGAGCAGACCAGCTCGAAACAGAAGGCCAGCGCCGGACTGACCGCCAGGCGCGGCTCCCTGAGCGGGCCGGCCTGGGCGGCGCCGAGCCATTCGACGGGGGGCGGGGTCAGCAGGGTCAGCGCGCGGGAGCGGAACTTGCCCTGCTCCGGCTGGTTGACGAAGGTGAGCTGGTGACCGGCCGGGATCAGCAGCCAGCTCGCCTGATCGAACGCCAGGCGCTTCTCCTGCCACCATAACTGCTTGTGACCCTGCTCCACCCAGATGATGGTGGGGGCGTAGATGAGCACCCGGTGCAGCGGCTGCTGGCGGATCCCGAGATAGTGGTGCAGTTGCAGCAGCGGCGTGCTCATCCGGCTGGCTCCTAGGGGGTGACGAAGGTGGCGGTCAGGGTGGCCTTGCCAAGGGCCATGCTGTTGAGCATGTAGCCTACCATGGCGGGCGGGGTGTCTGCCTTCACCTCCAGGGGCTGGGGCAGGGCCCAGGCGGTAAACTGGTAGCGGTGCATGCCGTGGCCGGCGGGCGGGCAGGGGCCGCCGTAGCCCTGGCTGCCGAAGTCGGTCTTAAGCTCCAGCCCCTGCTTGAGCTTGCCGGAGGCGTTGCTCGGCAGTTCGTTCTGACTGGCCGGCAGGTTCACCACCAGCCAGTGCCACCAGCCGCTGCCGGTGGGGGCGTCCGGGTCATAGGCGGTGATGGCGACGCTCTTGGTGCCGGCCGGCAGGTCCTGCCAGCTCAGCTGGGGCGAGCGGTTGTCACCGCTGCAGCCAAAGCCGTTGAAGCTGAAGGCCTTGTCCATCAGCTGGCCTTCGTGGATGTCGCTGCTCTTTAGGGTCATGGCACTGGCGGGCAGGGCCGCCACGCACAGCAGGGAGAGCAGGGTGGTACGCTTGGCAATCTTCATGGTGAGGCTCCTCGGTGGATGATGGGATCAGTCTAGCGAAGAGGAGGAGGAGGTGAGTGACCCAACCGCTCAAAGTGGCCTGCTTGCTGCCAGGATATGAGTCGTTGTGTTGATTGCTGGTGAGTGTTGCGAAAGTGCGGTGGTGCGCCTGGGCATAAAAAAACCGGCATCATGGATGCCGGTTTTTTACTGTGTTGACAGCTGATCGCACGACTTAGCGCAGGATCATCTCGTCACGGCCCGGGCCGACGGAGACCATCGGCACCGGTACGCCCAGCAGCTCTTCGATGCGCAGTACGTACTGCTGAGCCGCTTTGGGCAGCTCGGCGAAGGTACGGCAGCCGGTGATGTCTTCGCTCCAGCTTTCCATCACTTCGTAAACCGGCTTCAGACCGGCAGTTTGCGGCCAGATCGGGTTCTCGGTGTGGGCACCTTCGTAGGCGACGCAGATCTTCAGATCCGGCAGACCGGTCAGGCAGTCCAGCTTGGTCAGCGCCACTTCGTTGGCAGCCTGCAGCTCGACACCGTTCTTGGTGGCGACGGCGTCGAAGTAGCCGACGTCACGGGGACGACCGGTGGTGGCGCCGAACTCGTTGGCGATCTTGCGGAACTCGTCCTGGTTCTCCATGGCGGTCAGCAGGGTGCCGGTACCGACGGAGGTGCTGAACGCCTTGGCGACGGCGATGATGCGCTCGGGACGCAGACCCGGCAGGCCGCCACCGATGCCGGCATAGGCGCCGGACACGTGGGAGGAGGTCACCCAGGGGTATTCGCCGTAGATCAGGTCACGGCCGGCGCCCAGCTGGGCTTCGAACAGCAGGGTCTTGCCTTCGGCCTGCAGCGCTTTGAGCGGCATGCTGACGTTGCAGACGGAGTCGATCCAGGGTGCGGACACTTCCAGCAGCCAGTCGGCCATCTCCTGGGCGGTCTGGTTGAATTCGAAGGTCGGGTAGAGCGCTTTGAGCTGCGGCAGTTTCCAGTCGAGGAAGAATTGAATGCGCTCGACCAGTACTTCCGGCTGTTTCAGCCAGCCCACCAGGATCGCTTTCTTCATGACGCGATCGCCATAGGCGGGAGCGATGCCCTGACGGGTGGAACCGTAGGCGCCGTCGCCCAGACGCTGCTCTTCCAGGGTATCTTCCATGGCGTGCAGCGGCAGGCAGAGGGTAGCGCGATCAGAGATGGCCAGCTTGGGAGTGACGCCGGAGGCTTTCACTTCGTCCAGCTCGACGGTCAGTTTCTCGGGGCTGATCACCATGCCAGGGCCGAGCACGACCAGGCAATCCGGGTTGAACACACCGCTCGGAACCTGGTGCAGCTTGAAGGTGCCAAGGTCGTTGACGACGGTATGGCCGGCGTTGTTGCCGCCCTGGAAGCGAATGCTGGCGCCTGCTTGGCCTGCCAGATAATCCACGATGCGGCCTTTGCCTTCATCACCCCAGTTGGCACCTACGACTACGATAGACGACATGACTCTTTCTCCTAAGACGTTAGGCGATCATCCTAGGAGGCTCAGGAGGATTAGAAAAATTAATTATCTTTATAATTCCGATAAGAGAGTCATATAATTGCGGTGAATTTATCGGCAAACCGCCCCACTGCCGTGCCGACGTCCCCGTCAGGGGCCCGTGCGGCCGTGGCGGCACAAGAGGATCCCCATGCTGGATATTCACTGGCTGCACACCTTCGTCACCCTGGCCCGGCTGCAGCACTTCGGCCAGACCGCCACCGAACTGCACATGACCCAGCCCAATGTGAGCCTGCACCTCAAGAATCTGGAGCAGGCCACCCGGGTCAAACTCATCGAGCGCAGCCCGTTTCGGCTGACCCAGGCCGGCGAGCGGCTGCTGCAAAGCGCCGAGCGCGCCATCGCCGAGCTGCAGCTCTGCCAGTCCGATCTCAACGCCCTCAATCAGCTGAGTCAGGGGACGCTGGCCATCGCCGCCAGCGACATCATCTCGCGCCTGCTGCTCATTCAGCCCTTTCAGCGCTTCAAGCAGGAGTTTCCCGGCATCGACCTCACCCTGTTCAATACCACTTCGGATCAGGCTGCTGAGCTGGTCAAGGCGGGCAAGGCGGATCTGGGCTTCGTGATGGCGCAAAAGCGCAGCGAGCCGCTGTTCTACACCGAGCTGCAGCAGGTGACCTGGTGCGCGCTGGGCCACGGTCTCGCCCGCTGGCAGGCGCGGGCAAAGGCGGGGGAGAGCGATCCCCTCGACGAGCCGACCCTGATCCTGCTGGGGCACGACACCCGCACCCGGGCACTTATCGACCCCTCTTTGCCGCTGCTCGGTCTGCCCAGCTGCCGCATCATGGAGGTGGGCAGCGTGGACGCCCAGCTCGACTGGGCCGAAGCGGGCTTCGGGGTGGCCATAGTGCCGGACTTTTCCATTCACCCGCGGCTCAAGCTGACCGCCCCGGTGACCCGGCTCACCGACTTTCCCGGCACCAGCTTGGGCTATGTGGTGCGCCAGAATCAGGTGCTGTCGCGCGCCATCAAGCAACTGCTGCACTGGGTGGAGCAGGAGATCCAGCGCCCGCAGCCGTTGCCGGACGCCAGGGCGTGAGTCCACCCAATATCGAAATAAAAAGAGGCCACCCTTGGGTGGCCTCTTTCGTTGTGGCTGTTTGGCGGTCTTACTGGGCTGGCACGCCGTCCCCGGTCGGTGAGGCGGCGCTCGGTGCGGCCGGTGCCGGTGCTGTTGATGCCGGTTCTGTGGGGGCCGGCGAGGCGGGTTGTTCCCCGCTCATCACGGCAGAGGGGCTTGGCGCGGCCGTGCCCGTCAGCTTGCCGCCCTGCTCCACGGCGGCCCCTTCGAGCACGGTACTCGCACCCGGCTCGGTAGTTGTGGCTGCCGAGGGGGTCGGCAGCAGGGCGCCAGGGGTCTGCCCGGACGAGGTAGCGGGCGCGCCTTCCGGGGAGGGGGCGCCCGTCTCGCCGGCAGGTTGCTTCGCGTCCTCACCGGCGGGGCGTTCCACTTCGGTGGGCTGCGCCGCTGAGGTGGCCGGAGCCGGGTTCAGGGCTTCGGGCTGCAGGGCGGGGGCGGCATCCGCCATGCCGGCGTGGCGCGGCACTTCCGCCTCGCCCTGCATCCCCTCCAGGGTGAGGGCGGTGAGGGCTGGATGGAGGCGGGTGAATTGCTTGAGTCGCCCGTTCAGCACGTCGCGCACGGTGCGCACCTCGCCCTCCGGCAGGCTGGCCAGCGCCACCAGCTCGGCGGTGACGGCGAAGGTGTTGACGCCACTGGGTTGGCCCGGGTAGAGGTTGGCGCCGATGCGGCTGCGCTGATAGTAGGGATGCTGTTTGAGCAGCGCGTCGACCTGCTCCCCTTCGATGGGGATGAGGCGCGCCTTGCAGCGGCCGGTGAGATCGCCGATGGCCTGGTTGGGGTGACCTGCCACCACGAAGGCGGCGTCCAGGGTGCCGTCACAGAGCCCCTCCAGCCGGTTGTTGGCCGCGGCGGGGATGACGGGGGCAAAGCTCTTGGCCTGCCAGCCCATGGCATCGAGCAGGGCCTGGCTGGTGATGTGCTCGCCGGAGCCCGGGTTGCCCAGATCGACCCGTTTGCCCTCGATGTCGGCCAGGGTGTTGATGTTGCTGTTGGCGCTGGCGAGCAGGGTCAGCGACTCCTGATGAAGCCGATAGAGGCTGCGCAGCTGGTCGTCGGGCGCCTGACCCATGAAGGGGCCGGTGCTGTGGGCGGCATGGTGCACCACATCGGACTGCACCAGCGCCAGCTGCACTTTCCCTTGATGTAGGGCCTTCAGGTTGGCAAGGGAGCCGGAGGTGCTCTGCACCGAGCAGTGCAGGCCATGGCTGGCCGTCTCTTCATTGAGCAGCCGGCAAATGGCGCCACCGGTCGGGTAGTAGACGCCGTTGAGGGGCCCAGTACCGATGGTGAGATAGGCAGGCGTGGCTGCCTGCAGGGGCAGCGCCAGGGCCGCTGCCAGCCAGGGCAGGGTGCGGCGAAGCAGAGTCGGCAGAGGGTGCAAGGCTGGTTGGGGCATAGTGAACCGGATCAATGGCTGATAAAAGGGATGGGGCTGGCCCATCCCGGTTGGCATTCGGCCACGCCAGCTGCTGGCGGCGGCACTGTACCGTACTTGGCGCCATCGACATCCCGGGTTGCGGGGACGTGGCGGCATGTTGCGAAAATATACCCTATTGCGATCGGATACGGATCTGGCTGACTTCAATATATTGCGGGGCCGGCTGCTGCCGGCCCCGCCACTGCCCATAGGGTGAGGCCATGGGGGAGAACGCGCGTGATCAGCGCGCCAGAATGGCCTTCTCCATGCGGGCCAGCGCCTCGATGAGGCGAGCCCGGGTGCAGCCGAAGTTGAGGCGCACGAACTGGCCGTCACCAAACTGGGCTCCGGGGGAGAGTCCCACCCCGGCCTGCTCGAAGAAGGCGATGGGGTCGTCCAGCCCGAGCGCGCTCATGTCGATCCAGGCGAGGTAGGTGGCCTGGTGGCGCGCCAGCTCGATGCCGGGCCAGCGGGCGACCGCCTGCTCGATCAGGGCCAGGTTGGCGGCCAGGTAGTCGAGCTGTTCGCTGAGCCACTGCTCGCCCCCTTCGTAGGCCGCCTCTGCCGCCACGAAGCCGAGCAGGTTGACGTCGGCACTGATGCCGCGCATCGCCTGCTGCAGCTTGAGGCGCAGACGGGCATTGGGCACCACCGCGAAGGAGCAGCAGAGCCCGGCGATGTTGAAGGTCTTGCTCGGGGCCATCATCACCGCCGAGCGCTCGGCCGCCGCCGGGCTGATGGCACCGTAGGGGATGTGGCGGGCGTCCTTGTCCAGCAGCAGGTCGCAGTGAATTTCATCGGAGCAGATCACCAGATTGTGGCGCTCGGCAATGGCGTCGATGGCCAGCAGTTCCTCGCGGGTGAACACAGTGCCGCCCGGGTTGTGCGGGTTGCACAGCAGCAGCAGATCCGCCGCCGGCGCCTGGCGCTCCAGCTCCTCGATATCCAGCACCCAGCGACCGGCCTCTTCCACCATGGGCACGGTGAGCAGCGGCCGGTCGTTGAAGCCCGGCGCCTGCAGGAAGGGGTAGTAGACCGGCTTGGGGGTGATGATGCCACGCCCGTGCTGGCTCCAGGCCTTGCAGGCGAGGTTGAGACCGGGCACCACCCCGGGCAGGAAGACGATCCACTCGGGCTGGATGGTCCAGCCATAGCGGCTGGCCAGCCGCGCGATGATGAGTTCGATCAGCCGGGGAGAGGGGCGCGAGTAGCCGAAGATGCCGTGGGCGACCCGTTGGGTGAGGGCCTCGATGACGGCAGGGGGGGAGACGAAGTCAGTGTCGGCAACCCACATGGGCAGCACGTCCTGTCCCTTGTACTTGTCCCATTTCAGGCTCATGGTGCCGCTGCGATCTATTTCCCGGTCAAAATCAAACATGTGAAATCCTTATGCTGGCCAGTGGGCTTTCACTGTACGGGGTCGGGGACGGGGTCGCAAGCCTTGAGGTGGCTCTTGATAATGACATAAAATAAGCGACGCCATTTCATGCACTTGCCGAATTTTGGCCAGTTTTCCTCCCTCCAATCAGTGGTAATTCTATGCGTTTGCTGACCGCCGCTCGCAACAGGACGGATCCCGTCTCCCTCTCTTTTCTGGCCGTGACCTTTATGACCGGGGTGGCGGTGGCACTGCAGGTGCCCACCTTGAGCCTGTTCCTGGCCGAGGAGGTGCAGGTGCGCCCCTTCCTGGTAGGGCTCTTCTATACCGTCAACGCGGTGATCGGCATCCTCATCAGCCAGTGGCTCGGCCATCGCTCCGACAACAAGGGGGATCGCAAGCGGCTGATCCTGCGCTGCTGCTTCGCCGGCGTGGTGCTCTCACTGCTGTTTGCCTGGAACCGGCAGTACTGGTTGCTGGTGAGCCTGGGGGTGTTGCTGGCAAGCCTGGCGGCGACCGCCAGCCCCCAGCTGTTCGCGCTGGCGCGGGAATACGCCGACAGCCGCAACAAGCGGGCCGACATGTTCAGCTCGGTGCTGCGGGCCCAGTTCTCGCTGGCCTGGGTGATAGGGCCCCCCATCGCCTTCGCGCTGGCCATCGGCTACGGCTTCGAGGTGATGTACCTCGCCTCCGCAGTGGCCTATCTGCTCTGCGCCTTCGTGGTGTGGCGCTGGTTGCCCTCGCTGCCGCTGCCGGTGATGGACAGCGAGGTGGAGCGGGTCAGCAGCTGGCGGGATCCGTCGGTGCGGGCGCTCTTCATCGCCTCCACCCTGATGTGGACCTGCAACAGCATGTACCTCATCAACATGCCGCTCTACATCACCCGCGAGCTGGGGCTGGAGGAGAAGCTGGCCGGGGTGCTGATGGGCACGGCGGCGGCCCTCGAGATCCCCTTCATGCTGCTGGCGGGCCACTATACCCAGCGCTTTGGCAAGCGCCCCATGATGCTGCTGGCGGTGCTGGCCGGGGTCGGCTTCTACGTGGGGCTGGTGACCCTGTCGAGCCAGCATGCCCTGATTGCGCTGCAACTGCTCAACGCCATTTTCATCGGCATCGTCGCCGGCATCGGCATGTCCTACTTCCAGGATCTGATGCCGGGTCGCGCCGGGGTGGCGACCACCCTGTTTGCCAACAGCATCCGCACCGGCTCCATCATGGCGGGGGCGATAGCGGGGACTGTGGCGGAGATCTGGAGCTTCCACGGGGTCTTCATGGTGGCCATGGGCCTGGCGCTGCTGGCATTGGCCGCCTGCTGGCGGGTGCCGAACGTCTGAAAGCGGAGGGGGCGAGCGGGTCAGCCCGCCTCAATGTCTGATGGCGGTGGGGAGGCGCTCTAGCGGTCGTTGTCGTTCTGGTATTCGTTGCGCAGGCAGCGCAGCAGCAGCTCGGTGGCCGGGCCCAGCGCATCGGCCGACGGGGTCAGCAGATAGGTGTAGAGGTGGCGCTCGTTACCGCTCGCCAGAACCAGCGGTACCAGGGCGCCGCTTGTCAGCTCTTCCTGCACCAGGTGGCGCGGCAGCCAGGCGTAGCCGAGGCCGAGCTTGAGCATGGCGATCACCTCGTGATAGTGGGTCGCCTTCCAGCCGGTGTCGTCCGCGTCGTTCCAGTCCACCGAGCGGTGAATGGGGGGATGCAGGCTGATCTGGTTGTGGCTGGCCAGCTCCTCGGCGGCGATGGCGCCGCCCTGAGTGGCGAGCGGGTGCTCGGCCGAGCAGAGTGGCAGCAGGCACACCTCGTCCAGCGGCAGGCCGGTGCGATCGTGGGGCAGGTGCTCGGAGAGCATCAGATCCCCCACCTGCAGGGCGTTGAAGTGGCAGTGGATGCGCTCGTGCAGATTGACCCGGCAACCCCGGCTGCGGGGATAGAAGTTGGCCAGCGCCCGATAGAGTCGCTCGCGCGGCTGCAGCACCGACACATAGAGGTTGATCTGCGGCTCCCACTGCCGCTCCAGGTTGTTGGCCAGGTTCTCCAGCTCTTCCACCTGCTGGCTGAGCTGACGTGCCCGCTTGAGGAAGATCTCCCCCGCCGGCGTCAATACCGCCTTGCGCCCTCTCACCTCCAGCAGAGCCACACCCAGACTCTGCTGCAGCTTGGCTACCGCATGATTGAGAGAGGATTGGCTCTTGTTCAGCGCCTCGGCGGCCTGGGCGTAGCCGCCACAGTCCACTACGGCCTGAAAGATCCGCCATTGCTCAAACGTGCTCTTGGGACGAAACATATCTCAACCTGATAAGGGAGCGGATGTTGCAACAGGGTGCCGACGGCACCCTATTGAATGTAACCCCATGCGGCGCAGGGTTGCGGTTATTTTGTTGATTTATTTGGGCTGGGCCACAAAGGTCTGGCCGGTTTTGCCCCGGCTGTCCGCGCCCATCAGATAGAGATAGAGCGGCATCAGGTCGGCGGGGGTCTTGAGGTTCATCGGATCTTCGGCCGGGAAGGCGCTGGCCCGCATCTTGGTGCGGGTGCCGCCCGGGTTGAGGGTATTGACCCGCACACCGGTATTTTCCAGCTCGTCCGCCAGCACTTCCATCATGCCTTCGATGGCGAACTTGGAGATGGCATAGGTGCCCCAGTAGGCGCGGCCCTTGCGGCCCACACTGGAGGAGGTGTAGACGATGGAGGCATCGCCCTGCTCCTTGGCGGTCTGGCGGATGAGCGGCAGCAGCGCCTGGGTCAGCAGGAATTCAGATTTGACGTTGACCAGCATCACCTCGTCCCACTCCTGCTCCTGGATGTGTTCGAACGGTGACAGGGTGCCGAGCAGGCCGGCGTTGAACAGCACGCCGTCGAGGCGGCCGAACTGCTGGGCGAAGGTCTCGGCCATGCCAAGGTAGTGGCTCTTGGTGGCGCCTTTGAGATCCACCGGCACGATGGCGGGCAGCGGGTGGCCGGCCGCCTCGATCTGGTCGTAGACCGCCTCCAGCTTGGCGCTGGTGCGGCCGAGCAGGATCACGGTGGCGCCGTGGGCCGCATAGGTGAGCGCCGCTTCGCGGCCGATGCCGTCACCGGCACCCGTGACCAGAATGACCTTGTCCTTGAGCAGATCCCGGGGGGCCTGATAGTTGAACATGACAACTCCTGTTAACAATTCGTGGCAGATGCGCGCGGCAAATAGAGGGGCAAGTGTACTGATCCCGCACGGCGTTTGACCAGTATGAGATGGCAAAAATGTGAATAAATCAGAGGGGTTGTGATTGTCGATTGGCATTTTTGACGGGTTGACGCAGAGTTTTTGCGCACACCGGGCAAACTCCCTAGAATGTGAAAAAATCGTCCCCCCGGGGCACACCAGTGGAGCATCAAGTGGCATTTTTGACCGAATACGGCCTGTTCCTGGCCAAGACCCTCACCCTACTGCTCGCCATCGGCGCCGTCATCCTGATGGTGGTGAGCAGCCGTCGGCCCAAATCCCGCAAGGGGGAGCTGGTGGTGACCGATCTTTCCAGCGAGCTGGAGCAGGGACGTCACCAGTTGCAGGCTGCGCTGGCCGGCAAGGCGGAGCGCAAGCAGCTGGAGAAGGCGCGCAAGGCCGAGCACAAGGCCCGGGGCAAGAGCGAAGATGCGCGCAGCCGGCTGTTCGTCATCGATTTTCACGGCAGCATGGATGCCAAGGAGGTGGCCTCCCTGCGGGAAGAGGTGAGCGCCGTGATAGGGGTGGCCCAGCCGGGCGACGAGGTGTTGCTGCGGCTCGAATCCGGTGGCGGCGTGGTGCACGGCTACGGCCTTGCTGCCTCCCAGTTGCAGCGGTTGCGGGATCGTGACATCAAGCTGACCGTGGCCATCGACAAGGTGGCGGCGAGCGGCGGCTACATGATGGCCTGCGTGGCCGATCAGATCCTGGCGGCGCCGTTTGCCATCGTCGGCTCCATCGGGGTGATCGCCCAGCTGCCGAACTTCAACAAGCTGCTCAAAAAGCACGACATCGAGTTCGAGATGCACACCGCCGGTCAGTACAAGCGCACCATCACCATGTTCGGCGAGAACGACGATCAGGGGCGCGAGAAGTTTCGCGAGGAGCTGGGCGCCATCCACGAGCGCTTCAAGGCATTCGTGGCCGAGCACAGACCCAACCTCGACATCGACATCGTCACCACCGGCGAGCACTGGCTGGCGAGCCAGGCCAAGCAGCTCGGGCTGGTGGACAGCCTCTGCACCAGCGATGACTATCTACTGGCCCAGGCCAGCCAGCACAAGGTGGTCGGCATTCGCTACAGCAAGCCAAAGAGTCTGACCCAGAAGCTCGGTCAGCAGGCCGCGGTGGCGCTGGAGTCCGGTCTTGGTCGATTGTGGCAGCAGAGCCCCTGGCGCTGAGAACCTGTTCCGACCTTACTGCGAGGTCGTGATCAAGGCTCATGTGCTGCTCTGAATCCTCACGTATGTCTATACGCTCCGGTTCCTGCGCTGCTCTTCACCTTGTTGACGACCTCTCGCGACAGTTCGAAAACAGGTTCTAGGAAGCCATTCAAAGGGCAACAAAAAGCCGGGCACTTGCCCGGCTTTTGCTATCCAGAGACTCAGCGCTGGAACGGGTAGACGGAGCCGAGTTTGAGGATCTGGGTCAGCTCGTCCAGCGCGGTGCGGGACTCCATGACCAGGGCCGGATCCCGCAGGTCGTCCAGCGCCAGGCTGTCGCGGTAGTGGCGATCGACCCAGCCATCGAGGCGGGCAAACTGGCTGTCGGTGATGAGGCAGGCCGGGTTGACGGCGGCCAGTTCGGTGTCGTTCATCGCCACCCGCAGCCGCAGGCAGGCGGGGCCGCCGCCGTTGCGCATGCTCTGTTTCACGTCCATGTAGTGCACCCCCTTGATCGGGGTACCCAGGGTCACCAGCTTGGCCAGATAGGCGGATACCGCCGGGTTGTCGCGACATTCGGTGGGGGCGATGATCGCCATCTCGCCGGAAGGCAGGGTGAGGATCTGGGTGTTGAACAGATAGGACTTCACCGCATCCTGTACCGACA
The DNA here is from genome assembly GCF_027707585.1 of Aeromonas sp. QDB39. Lineage (NCBI taxonomy): Bacteria > Pseudomonadati > Pseudomonadota > Gammaproteobacteria > Aeromonadales > Aeromonadaceae > Aeromonas > Aeromonas sp. QDB39. The sequence continues at coordinate 20,526 of NZ_JAPCIV010000011.1, forward strand.
CCTCGGCAGTCGGCACCTCGATGAAGTGCAGCTCGCCGTCGCCGAACTTGGTGCGCACCTCAGCCAGCGCCGAGGCAGTGTTGAGAAATGCCTGCTGGTGGAAGAACAGCACGTTCTGGTTGCCCACCGCGATCACGTCGTTGTGGAACACCCCCTGATCGATGACATCCGGGTTCTGCTGGATGAAGACCGCGCTCTCATCCCCCAGGCCGTGCAGGCGGGCGATGGCCTGGCTCGCTTCCAGTGTCTGGCGGGCCGGGTAGCGTTTGGGGGCAGGCTGGGAGACGTCGAAGGCGCTGCGGCCATAGACGAACAGCTCGACCCCGGATTCGCCATAGGCACGGCACAGCCGGGTGTGGTTGGCGGCCCCCTCGTCACCGAAGTGGTCGTTCTCCGGCAGGTGCTGGTGGTGATAGAAGTGGCGGTCGTTGTTGAACACGGCGCGCAGGATGCGGCCGGTCACCTCGGGTTCGAGGGAGCGGTGAAACTTGTTGGTCAGGTTGGCGGGGGTGAAGTGGATGCGGCCATCCTGGGTATCGGCACTCGGGGAGACGGTGGCGGCGTTGGCGGTCCACATGCTGGAGGCCGAATAGCAGGCGGCCAGCACGGCGGGTGCCTGCTTGGCGGCCTGGGCCAGCACGCTGGCATCGTTGCCGGTGAAACCGAGGCGGCGCAGGGTGGCGAGATCCGGTCGCTCCTGCGGGGCCAGCACTCCCTGGGTCATGCCGAGCTCGGTCAGTGCCTTCATCTTGCGCAGACCCTGCTTGGCCGCCTCCTTCGGATTGGACGCCTCCTTGGCATTGTTCTGGGAGGCGACGTTGCCATAGGACAAGCCGGCATAGTTGTGAGTCGGGCCGACCAGGCCGTCGAAGTTGACCTCGAAGTGCTTCATTGAGTACATCCTTTCGATTTTTATATGGGTAGCGGTTCCTTCCGCGCACAATGCTGCGGGATGCAGCCATTATAAGGAGATTTTGTCTTTTGTAACAAGCTGATAACGAAACTGGTTTGTTATGTTACAAGAGCGGTTGGTTATGTCGTTTCAAATATAAAAAGAGGGTGGATATAGCATAAAAATAAAAAAGCGGTTGCTTCCCGCGGCTCGGCTTCGCATTAATAAATAAAGAAACAAAGTGGTTCGGGCTGCCGGGCAAATTTGCTCACAAGATTGCTTTTTCCCGTCAAATCTCTTATACAGCCCCACAAAACCGCACACCAACCCCGTCGGGTGCAATGAGGATAATAGTTACAGCATGGGCAAATCACTGGTCATAGTGGAGTCTCCGGCCAAGGCCAAGACCATCAACAAATATTTGGGCAAGGACTACGTGGTGAAATCCAGCGTCGGTCACGTGCGCGATCTGCCCACCAGCGGCAGCGCCAGCAACGAGCCCAAAAAACCTGTCATTCGCGGCATCAAGCTGAGCGAAGCAGAGAAGGCTGCCAAGGATCGCAATGCCCTGTTCTCACGGATGGGGATCAATCCGACCGCAGGCTGGCAGGCCAACTACCAGATTTTGCCCGGCAAGGAAAAAGTGGTCAGCGAGTTGCAGAGTCTGGCCGAGAAGGCTGACACCATCTATCTCGCAACCGACTTGGATAGAGAGGGAGAAGCGATCGCCTGGCACCTGCGCGAGATCATCGGCGGCGACGACAGCCGCTACAAGCGCGTGGTGTTCAACGAGATCACCAAGACCGCCATTCAGGAGGCGTTTGCCCAGCCATCCGAGCTGAACATTCACCGCGTCAATGCCCAGCAGGCCCGTCGTTTCCTCGACCGGGTGGTGGGTTATATGGTCTCTCCGCTGCTCTGGAAGAAGCTGGCCCGCGGCCTCTCCGCCGGCCGGGTACAGTCGGTCGCGGTGCGCCTCATCGTCGATAAAGAGCGCGAGATCAAGGCGTTCGTGCCGGTCGAGTTCTGGGATCTCAACGCCGATCTGCTGACCGCCGACAAGAGCGATCTGCGGATGGAAGTGGTCAGCCGCAACGGCGCCGATTTCAAGCCGGTGACCCAGGCCGAGACCTTCGCCGCCGTGGCCGCCCTGGAAGGGGTCGACTACAAGGTGGTGAACCGGGAAGACAAGCCGACCGGCTCCAAGCCGTCCGCCCCCTTCATCACTTCTACCCTGCAGCAGGCAGCCTCCACCCGGCTGAGCTTCGGGGTCAAGAAGACCATGATGATGGCCCAGCGTCTCTATGAAGCGGGTTACATCACCTATATGCGTACCGACTCCACCAACCTCAGCAAAGAGGCGGTCGAGGCGGTGCGGGAATACATCGGCGAGCAGTATGGCGCCGCCTACCTGCCGAGCGATCCGAACCTGTACGGCGCCAAGGCCAATGCCCAGGAGGCCCACGAGGCGATCCGTCCCTCCAGCGTGCTGGTGACCGCCGAAATGTTGGAAGGGATGGAGCCGGACGCCATGCGGCTGTATGACCTCATCTGGCGTCAGTTTGTCGCCTGTCAGATGACGCCGGCCCAGTACGACTCCTCCACCCTGACCGTCAAGGCGGGTGAGTTCGAGCTCAAGGCGCGCGGCCGTACCCTGCGCTTCGCCGGTTGGACCAAGGCGCTGCCGCCCATGGGCCGCAAGGGCGAAGACAGCCAGCTGCCGGCGGTGACCGTCGGCGAGATCCTCAAACTCGTCAAGCTGGATCCGCGCCAGCACTTCACCAAGCCGCCTGCACGTTTTACCGAAGCGGCGCTGGTACGGGAGCTGGAGAAGCGCGGCATCGGCCGTCCGTCTACCTATGCCTCCATCATCTCCACCATCGTCGACCGTGGTTATGTGCGGGTCGAGAGCCGCCGTTTCTTCGCCGAGAAGATGGGTGAGATTGTCACCGACCGGCTGGTGGAGAACTTCGTCGAGCTGATGAACTACGAGTTCACCGCCAAGATGGAAGACAAGCTCGATGGCATCGCCGAAGGGAGCCTGGAGTGGAAGAAGGTGCTGGACGCCTTCTACGCCGAGTTCACCCAGGAGCTGGAAAAAGCGGACAAGGCGCCGGAAGAGGGGGGCATGCGTGCCAACCAGATGGTGCTGACCGACATCGACTGCCCGGATTGCGGCCGCAAGATGGGTATCCGTACCGCTACCACCGGGGTGTTCCTCGGCTGTTCCGGCTACGCACTGCCGCCCAAAGAGCGCTGCAAGAAGACCATCAACCTGGTCTCCGCCGACGAGTTCGTCTCCGCTACCGACGGTGAAGAGGCCGAGACCGAGGCGCTGCGTGCCAAGCATCGCTGTGGCGTGTGTGGCACCGCGATGGATGCCTACATCATCGACGACAGCCGCAAGCTGCACGTCTGTGGTCGCAACCCGGATTGCGATGGCTACGAAATCGAAAAAGGCCAGTTCAAGCTCAAGGGCTACGAAGGGCCGAGCATCGAGTGTGACCGCTGCGGCTCCGAGATGCAGCTCAAGAACGGCCGCTTCGGCAAGTACATGGGTTGCACCAACGACACCTGCAAGAACACCCGCAAGATCCTGAAAAACGGTGATATCGCGCCGCCGAAGGAAGACCCGGTCCCGCTGCCGGAGCTCAAGTGCACCCAGTCCGACGCCCACTTCGTGCTGCGTGACGGGGCGGCCGGCCTGTTCCTGGCCGCCAGCAACTTCCCGAAATCCCGCGAGACCCGTGCGCCGCTGGTGGAAGAGCTCAAGCGCTTCAAGGAGCGTCTGTCGCCCAAGCACCAGTATCTGGCCGATGCTCCGGCGTCAGATCCTGACGGTAATGCCGCCATCGTGCGCTTCAGTCGCAAGACCAAGGAGCAGTACGTGATGACCGAGGTCAACGGCAAGGCGACCGGCTGGACGGCGCACTACGACAACGGCAAGTGGCAGGAGAGCCTGGCCAAGTCGAAGAAGGCGTGATTGCGCGCAGTTCACACTCTGATGAAAGAGGCCCCTCGCAGGGGCCTTTTTGTTTTCGGATGGCGGTATACTGAAACCGCTGCAAGGATGGCAGCGCTGGACACGGAGGTTGTGATGGAGATTAACGAGATCCGGCCGGGAATGACCTGTCTGACCCGGGAAGGAACCGCCTATGTGCTGGAAGTGGACAAGCAGAGTCTGCTGGTGCTGCTGCAGCGGGAGTACGAAACCATCCCGGTGCAGGTGCGCAGCGACGAGATCCTGGCCCCCATCACCCGGTGAGGCGGGCCGCCATCGTCAAAAGGGCAGGAGAAACAGCAGCTCGGCGAGGTCGGGCTGCCACTGCCACTCCCGCATCCTGACCCGCCCGCCAATCACGGGCACCCCCTCTTCCTGCAGCAATCCCGCCTGTTTATCGAAGCCTGCCGACCCCTTGGGCAGTGAAATGGTGCCCGCCGCGCCCAGTACCCGGTGCCAGGGTAGCACCTTGTCGGTCTCCCGCAGCACCTTGCCCACCAGCCTGGCGCGACCGGGCAGCCCCGCCAGATCCGCCACCTGGCCGTAACTCACCACGCGACCGGCCGGGATCAGGGCGAGGATCGCCTCGATGCGGGCAACTTTGTTCAGCGGGGCAGGGGTCGATTCCATTCTCATCCGGATCACTCGTCAATAACGACAGAAGCGCCATTGTGGCGCTTCTGTCGGGTGGCTGGCAAATGGGTCAGCCGAAGGTCTGGCTGAGCACCTTGAGCTGCTTGGCCCGCTCCAGCAGCTCCTGACTGGAGTCGTCGACCTCCTGCATCTTCTGGCTGTTGGCGTGGGAGTACTCGGAGATCTGGTTGATGCTGCGACTGATGTCCTCCACCACCGTCTGCTGCTGCTCGGCGGCGGCGGCGATCTGGGTGGAGAACTCGGTGACCAGCTCGATCTCCTGCAGCACGCTGTGCAGGCTGCTGGAGCCCTGGCGGGTCATCTCGGCGCATTCGCGGGTCTGCTGCAGGTTCTCCTGCATCATCCCCTTCCAGCGGCCCAGGGTGTGCTGGATCTGCTGGATGCTGCCCTGGATCTGCTCGGTCGCCTTGTGGGTGCGGGTCGACAGGGTACGCACCTCGTCTGCCACCACCGCAAAGCCGCGCCCCTGCTCGCCGGCCCGGGCCGCCTCGATGGCGGCGTTGAGCGCCAGCAGGTTGGTCTGGTCGGCGATGCCCTGGATCTCCCCCATCACGCTGCCGATCCGCTCCGACTCGCTGGCCAGCTCCACCGCCGAGTTGAAGGCCTGCTCCGCCTGTCTGGCGAGCTGTTCGATGCGCTGCTCGGTCTGGGCCAGCTGCTTGTCCGTGTGCTGGCAGCGGCTGCGGGCCTCGTTGACCTGACCGTTGGAGTCCTGGATGTTGCGGGCGATCTCGTGGGCCGTGCTGGCCATCTGGGTCATGGCGGCGGCCATCTGCTGGGTCTGGGCATCCTGCTCGTTGATGTCGAGGCAGGCCTGATGGGAGGCCTGTTTCAGGTTGGTGGCCAGGGTCTGCAGCGGATTGGTCGCATCGTTGACCCGGCCCAGTACGGTGCGGATGCGGGCCTGCAGCATCTTGATGTGAAAGTCGGCGATGGCGCCGGGGCCGTCCCCTGAGTAGACCAGCCGGGTCAGGCTGTCGTATTCGCGACCGAGCTGCTGCAGATAGAGCGGCAGGGCGAAGAGCTCGCGCCAGTAGGCGCCGCCGATGAGCAGCAGGGGCAGCAACATCAGCAGGGCGATCATCGGGCCCTGACTGCTGGCGGCCCAGCCCAGCAGGCCGAGCAGCAACAGAGCGAGCAGCGGCAGGCGGGCACGGGCGAGGGAGGGGAGGCGGCTGCTGGTACCGCGCTCCGCCTTGAGCAAGGCCTGGTAGGTCTGGCTGGCGATGCGCTTGAGCTGGGGATCCGGCTTGCAGCGCACCGACTGGTAGCCGCTGATCCGGTTGCCCTCGTAGATGGGGGTCACATAGGCATCGACCCAGTAGTAGCGGCCATCCTTGCAGCGGTTCTTCACCATGCCACGCCAGGGTTTGCCCTCCTTGAGGCGGGCCCAGAGATCGGCGAAGGCGGCCTTGGGCATGTCGGGGTGGCGTACCAGGTTGTGATTGTGGCCGACCAGCTCCTCGACGGGGTAGCCGGCGATGCGGCAGAAGGCGGGGTTGGCGTAGGTGATCACCCCGCGCAGATCCGTGGTGGAAACCAGTTGTTCGTCGGCAGGAAACTCCACTTCGCTGTCCAGGGTATGGACGTCTCTGCGGGCCATAGGAATACGCTCCGATGTTCTTGTTGATAACTTTGTCGTTGTTATTGTGGCAGATCTGGAGGTGGCTGCAGGCTCGCGCCAGCAGGCGGCAGACCGGCTTCATAGGGGGCTGAATTTTGCCAACAATGGCGGATGAATGGTAGGGGCAAGTTGATGTTTTGTTGGCGAATCGTAAAAAAAAAGGCGGCCATCGGGCCGCCAAGGAAAAAAGATAACACTACCTCTGTGGTACCCGGTAACGCACCTGAAGCTGGTCGAGGATCTGCAGCTGGCCCGGCAGACGGGCGGCGAAGTGCTCCCACGCCTTGCGGGCGGGGTCGCTCCAGGCCACCTCGGCGGTCGCCAGCATGCGCGGGAACAACATATAGTCGAGGCGATCGCGAGAGGTGATCAGCTCCGACCATAAGGGGCTCAACACCCCCAGGATGTTATCGTTGGCATGGAAATCGGCTGGGGCCGGGTCGCACGCGTAGACCTGCGCCAGATTGAGGGTGCCCGCCCAGTAGAGGCCGGGTTCATGGATGTCCTGGCTCCAGGCGAGATCCAGATAGAGGTGCTGGGCCGGTGCCATCACCACCGGATAACCCGCCGTCGCCGCGTCGAGCCCGGCCTGGAAGCTGGTCCAGGCGAAGATGGTGGCGTCCCGGCTCACCTTGTCGCCGTGCAATATCTCCTCCCAGCCCAGCATCCGCTTGCCCTTGCCGGCCAGGTACTGCTGGCAGTGGCGCAGCAGGTGGCCCTGCAGCTCGCGGCAATCCTGATACCCCTGCTGCTTCATCAGCTGCTGGCAGGCGGGGCTGTCGGTCCAGACCCCGGCGGGCACCTCGTCCCCCCCCATGTGCACCAGCGGCCCCGGGAACAGTTCGCACACCTCGTCCATCACGGCTTCCAGGAAGCGGTAGGTGCCGGGCAGCGCCGGGTTGAGCACGTTGTCGTCAAAATATTGCACCGACAGGTAGCGGGAGCGGTCGGCCTCCTCCACCAGCAGCTCGGGCAGCGCCTTGATGGCGGCGTGGCAGTGACCCGGGATGTCTATTTCCGGAATGATGGTGATGCCGAGCCCGGCGCCGTAGGCCACCAGCTCGCGCACCTCGCTCTGGGTGTAGTAGCCGCCGTAGGGCTCGGGGCCACCGCTCAGCTGGGGCCCCACCGGCAGGGCGTGGCCGCGCCAGGCGGCCAGCTCGGTCAGCTGGGGGAAGGCCTTGATCTCGAGTCGCCACCCCTCGTCATCGGTCAGGTGCCAGTGGAAGCGGTTGAACTTGTAGAGGCTCATCAGCTTGAGCAGGCGCTTGAGGGTGGCGAGGGAGTGAAAGTGGCGGGCACAGTCGAGAAAAATGCCGCGAAAACCGAAGCGCGGTGCATCGCTGAGCTCGATGCAGGGCAAGCTCTCGCCGTGCTGCAGATACCACTGGGCCAGGCTGACGAGGCCGTGGCGCCAGCCTGCCTCGCCGCTGGCGGCAATCACTATCTCCTCCGGGGTGATGGTCAGCCGGTAGGCCTCCGGGCCCAGCCCGCTTTCAACCAGCCGGATCTCGGCGTCGTGATCCTGCGCCAGCGCGAGCCCGGTCAGTTCGTTGAAGTGGGCCAGCAGCGGGCCGAGCAGGGGGCTCGGGCCGCTGACGTGGGCGCGCTCCGCCAGCCGGAAGTTGCCCTCCAGCAGCAACAGCCGATCCGGCTGGGGCACGATGCCGGCGAGGGGCTCCACTTCGGGCAGATCCGGTGCCGCAGCGGCGGATTGCGGCAGGCCCAGCTCCTCGCCGGTCAGCGCCACCGGCATCAGCTGGGGGCCGCCGCTGGCCTGGGGCAGGCTCAGGAAGAAGCCGCGCGGCATGTCGGAGAGGCGCTTGATGGGGGTGTTGCGACAGCAGAAGCACAGCTCGCTGGCCCCCGTTTGCGGGATCAAGACCTTGTAGCTGCCGCTCTGGCGCTCCAGCTCCCCCCCCTCTACCGAGCCGGGGTCGATGTGGCGGGCTAGGCAGAAGTGGAGTTTCCAGGGGGCATCCGGCAGCTGGCTCAGGCTGAAACGAAACCAGACGTCATCGCCGTCGCGTCGGTCGACCTGGGTGTGGATCAGGGGTGCAGACATGAAAATTCCTCTGATGGAGTGAAGGGGACGAACAGCCAGACAGCGTCCTTGTGGTATTGGTCAACCCCGGCCGGGAGCCGCAGGGCTGACATGGGTACCCCTCGCAGCGGGCAGACCGGGGTCAGGCCCGCACTTTGGGGTGGGGTGAATGGGGGCAGGTTCAGGGATGCAGACACGGGTAGGCCTCCGATCGGGCAAACAGGATGGCCCCCTCCAGTGCGTCGGCGCCGGGACTGACCAGCGGCAGGTGTGCCAGACGGGGGGCGAGGCGCATGCCGATGCCGCCGAGCAGGGCTATCCGGTCGGCACCCAGCTGGCGCATCCCCTCCAGCAGGGTAGCCAGCTGTTGGCAGGTCTCATCCAGCAGCTGGCAGGCGAGCTCGTCACCGTCGCTGGCGGCATCGAACACCCAGGGGGCGAAGCGGCCGTAGTCGGCCGGAATGGCGCGGGCGGCCCAGCGCACCACCTCGGCCTGATCCCGCTTGAAGTGATCGAGCAAGCGGATGGCCAGCGTGCTGGGGGGCAGGATGCCGTCGTGGCAGAGCAGGGATTGCTGGATGGCGCGCAGCCCCAGCCAGGCGCCGCTGCCCAGATCCGAGATGGGAAAACCGCGGCCGGAGCAGGTGTGCAGCTGGCCGTGGCGATAGAGGAGCCCGGCCGAGCCGGTGCCGGCGATGAGGATGGCACCTTCTTCGCCGCCAAAGGCGCCCAGGCAGGCACCGAAGGCGTCGGAGGTGAGCCGCACGCTCGCAAACGGGAAGGGCATGGTCAGCATGGCGTGATAGCAGTCGGCCAGCTCGGCGGAGGCAAGCGCCAGCCCGATCCCCATCCGTTGCTGGGCATCCTCAGCCAGGCCGGCCTCGATACGGGCCTGCTCGATGGCGGCCAGCACGTTGCCGTGGGCGAGCGCGATGCCGAGCTCCAGATTGGAGCCGGCGGCGCGCCCCTCGCCGAGCAGCTTGCCGGCCCGATCCCGAATGCGGGCACGGGTGTGGGTGCCGCCGCCATCGACCCCGACCCAGAACTCAATCATGTCGACCTCCATTTCCGTGCGCATTCTGCCAAGTGATGGCCAGAGCAAACCAGGCGGCGTGGGGGATCCACTGCTCGCCCCAGCGCCAGTTCTGATCCAGCCGATCCTTGTACGCCTCTGGAATGAATGCGATCTCCGCCTCGTCATCGAAGCCGGCGGTGATGCCGTTGCAGATCCCCCCCAGCGCATTGGGATAACCGGCGGTGTAGGCGGGGTTGTTGCTGCCATGGCCCGCCAGCATGCAGGCGTTGAAGGGATTCTGCCCCAGGATCCAGTCGAGCTGGTGCTGGCCGAAGCTGAGCAGCGGCTTGCGCTGGCGCGGCAGCTGGGCAGCGGCAGCAAACGCCATGGCGGCCAGCGACGCCAGCCGGGCGTTCTCCCCCTGCCACCAGTAACCCGACTCGTTGTGGTGGGGCATGAAAAAGCTCACCCGAGGGGCCTCATCGACCCCCTTCACATACTGGCGGGCGAGGGCGAACGGGTTGCCGGGGCGGGCGCACAGTGCCAGTTCGGCAGCCAGCGCCTGTTCGATGACGCGCTGGGCCGTCCCCTGGCGCGCCGGATCCGGCTCGATGGCGAGATACTCCAGCAGCGCCAGCACCGGCAGGCCCGCCTCGGCGGCGTGGTAGTAGGGGCGCGAGCCATCCTCGTTGGCCGACCAGTAGTGGCCGAGCTCCGGGTGAGGGCGCTGGCGGGCGCACAGCTTGTCGGCCCGCACTCTGGCTTCTGCCAGCCACTCGGGGCCCAAGGTGCGGGTCAGTTCGATGGCGGACAGCAGGGCGCAGTAGTCGTCGATGATGTTCTCGACCCCGTCGTCCAGATAGGCCGAGTTGTGTTCGCGCAGGTGCAGGTAGCCGCGGCGGGCCGCCTCGGCGTAACGGCTGGCATCAACGTCGCCGCTGACGCTCTCGCGGGCGGCGCGGGCGAGCGCCGCGATGGCCATGCCGCCCCCTTGGCGAAAACCTGCCTGCCAGTGGGCGGACTTGATCCCCTGCTGGGTGGCGTAGGCGCATAGCTCGCGCTGGGCGGGATCCTTGCTCCACTTGTCGAACAGGGTCATGTAGAAGAAGCCCGACTCATCCTGCATCCGGCAGAGGAAATCCGCGCCGTGCAGTGCCTCGTCGTTGAGCCGCTTGCAGAGGTTCACCCCGTCGATGTCCTGGCGCGGGGCCAAGAGCTCGCGGCACTTGAGCAGGGACCAGACCACCATGGGGGTCTGCTGGGGGTTGAGGTAGTTAGCGTAGGAGAGGTGGCTCAGGTACTTGCTCACATCCCCGCTGGCGTCATACCAGCCGCCGTGCACGTCTTTGCGCTGATCGCTGCCAAACAGGCGGGCGCTGCGGTCGGCCCGATCGAAGGCGCCACTGGCGCGCTGCCCCTTGAAGTAGTGAATGACGTCGGAGAGGCAGCGGCTGGCCAGCAGATCCTGGCCGATGGTGAAGGGGGCGGTGCGCACGATGCGCTCCTTGGCGCCCGTCTGGATGAGGGCCTCCAGCCGGTAGTGGCCGGGCTCTTTGCAAGGGGAGAAGTCGGCGCGCCAGTAGTGGCGCCCCTGCCAGCCCTCGACCTGGCCGGCCGGCAGCAGCGGGACTTCCAGCAGGATGCGTTCGTCATCCTGGCGCAGCAGCCTGAGGTGGCCGCGGATATCGAGGTCGGTGTCGCTCTGCAGCAGGGCGATCTTCTCCCCGTCGCACTGGTAACCCACCTGATTGATCAAGAGTTCCATCAACGTCTTACTCCTGTGGCTCGCCTGGCGTGGCGAGGCACATTGCGGGGCCCTGACGGCCCCGTGGCGAGGCGTGGCCGGACGCCGTGTCCGGCCGGTCTGTCATTGGTAGAGGTAGCAGCGCACGAAGTGGTTGTCGGCGAGCTTGCTGACGGGGGGCAGGGTCTCCTTGCAGCGAGGCATCGCCTGATTGCAGCGCCCGGCGAAGGGGCAGCCGCAGGATTCCGGCGTCCAGAGCGGGATCTCCCCCTTGCGACCCCCCTCCAGTTCGGCGTGGATGCTCTTCTCGGGGTCCGGCACCGCCGAGATGAGCAGCTGGGTGTAGGGGTGTTGCGGGTGGTGCAGGATCTCGTCCACCTCGCCCCACTCCACCATGTGGCCCACGTACATCACCGCCAGATCTTCGGCCACGTAGCGGGCGGTGGCGATGTCATGGGTGATGTAGAGCATGGAGACCCCGAGCTCATCCTTCATCTGCTCCATCAGGTTGAGGATGCCGATGCGAATGGAGACGTCGAGCATGGAGGTGGGCTCGTCCGCCAGCACCACTTCGGCCTCCACCGCCAGGTTGCGGGCGATGTTGACCCGCTGGCGCTGGCCGCCGGAGAGCTGGTGCGGGTACTTGGCCGCGGTGGCCTTGGCGGGGGTGAGCCCCACCTTCTCCAGCAGGCCATAGACCATGTCGGGCAGGTCTTTCTTGTCGATCACCTTGCTGTGCAGCAGCAGGGGGCGGGCGATGTGGTGGTAGATGGTGTGGGTCGGGTTCAGCGAACCGAACGGATCTTGCCACACCATCTGCACGCTCTGGCGGTAGTCGAGCAGGGCGGTGCCCTTGTTGAACTCCTCGAGGTCGCGGCCACGATAGAGGATGCGGCCGCCAGAGAGCTTGTACATCTTGGCGATGATCTTGGCGATGGTGCTCTTGCCGGAGCCGGACTCCCCCACCACTGCCAGGGCGCGGCCCCGGTGCAGGTTGAAGGTGATGTCCGATAGGGCCCGCATCTTGCCGCTCTTGATGGCGTTGGAGTTGACGGGGAAGTCCTTGTAGAGGTGCTGGACTTCGATGATGGGGGCGTCGGTTTGGGCGATTTGCATGACAGACATCCTTAACAGCCAGCGGCCTTGTCCAGATAGATCAGGGGATCTTGTTGCTCATCCTGCGCCTCATAGAGGTGGCAGGCGGTTTGTTGGCCGGGGCGGATCTCGGCCAGTTTGGTGTACTGCTGGCGGCAGCGCTCGTGCACCCTGGCGCAGCGGGCCTGAAAGCGGCAGCCCACCGGCACCTCCAGCAGGTTGAGCGGGGTGCCCGGGATCCCTTCCAGCACGGTTTTTGGGCCGTGCAGAGGCGGGAAGGAGTTGCCGAGCCCCTTGGTATAGGGGTGCAGCGGCGCGGTCAGGATCGCTTTGGCCGGCGCCACCTCCACCAGTTCACCGGCATACATGATGCCGATGCGATCGCAGAACTCGACCATCAAGGAGAGGTCGTGGGTGATGAACAGGATGGAGAAGTTGAACTTCTCTTTCAGCGCATAGACCTTCTGCAGGATCTCCCGCTGCACCACCACGTCGAGCGCCGTGGTCGGCTCGTCCATGATGAGCAGCTCAGGGTTGAGCGCCATGGCGATGGCGATCACCAGCCGCTGGCGCATGCCGCCGGAGAACTGGTGCGGGTAGTCCTTGAGCCGGCTCGGGTGGATGTCGACGATGGCGAGCAGCTCCTGGGCGCGCTTGATCGCCTCGTAGCGGGTCAGCCCCGGGTTGTGGGCCAGCAGCACGTCGCAGAACTGCTCCTCCATGCGAAGCACGGGGTTGAGCGCATTCATGGCGGACTGGAACACCACCGACACCTGCTGCCAGCGGTAGGATCGCAGGCGCTCGTCGCCGTAATGGAGGATGTTCTCCCCCTTGAACAGGATCTCGCCACCGCTGATGTAGGCGGGCGGCTTGTGCAGCCGCGCCACCGAGAAGGCGACGGTGGACTTGCCGCAGCCCGACTCGCCGGCCAGGCCGAACACTTCACCGGGGGCGATGTCGAAGCTGACCGAGTTGACGGCGCGCACGTCGCCGTTCTCGGTGATGTAGTCGACGCAGAGGTTGCGTACCGACAGCAGGGGTTGTTGCGATCTCATGCTGTCTTCTCCTGTACGGCCGGCACCGGCGTGGTGACGGGGGCGGCGAGTTTCTTCCAGCGATTGAGCCCCTTGTGGGAGCGCAGCTGCGGGTTGGCGATTTCGTCGATGGCGAAGTTGAGCAGGGCCAGGCCGGCACCGAGCGTTGCGATGGCGAAGCAGGGGGCCAGGATCTCCCACCAGGCGCCGACCAGGATGGCGCTCGAGGTCTGGGCGTTGTAGAGCATGATGCCCCAGCTCACGACGGTGGGGTCGCCCAGGCCGAGGAACTCCAGGGTCGCCTCGGTAACGATGGCGTAGATGATGGAGCCGATGAAGCTCACCCCGATGATGGAGATAAGGTTCGGCAGAATTTCCACCAGGATGATGCGCCAGGCCGGCTCGCCCAGCACCTCGGCGGCGATGACGAACTCTTTTTCGCGCAGCGCCAGAGTCTGGGCCCGGATGACGCGCGCGCCATAGGCCCAGGAGGTAAAGCCTATGATGAGCGCGATCACCGTCGGTGACGCCTCCCCGATAAAGCTTGCCAGCACCAGCAGCAAGGGGAGGTTGGGGATCACCAGCACCACGTTCATCAGGAAGGTGAGGCACTCGTCTATGACGCCGCCGAAGTAGCCGGCGGTGATGCCGACCGTGATGGCGAGGGCGCACACCAGAATGCCGGCACCGAAGCCCACCATCAGGGAGATGCGGGCGCCGTTGGTGAACTGGGCCCAGATGTCGTGACCCATGCGGGTGGTGCCCATCACGTACTCGGCACTGGGCGGCTGGTGCGGGCGGGAGACCCGCTTGGTCGGCTCGTAGCTGGCCAGCAGCGGGGCGAACAGCGCCATCAGCACGAAGCTGACCACGATGAAGAGGCCGCAGGCGGCCTTCTTGTTGCCCAGCAGGATTTTCAGAATAGTCGGCATGCGCATCTTATTTGTCTCCGGTACGCAGACGGGGATCCAGGAAGACGTAGAGCACGTCGGCCAGGAAGTTGAAGCTGAGCATGGTGATGGTCATGATGAGCAGCTGCCCCTGAATGAGCGGGTAGTCGCGGGCCAGAATGCCCTGATAGAGGGTCAGACCCAGTCCCGGGTAGTTGAAGATCACCTCGGTGATGAGAGATCCGCCGATGACGAAGCCCAGCGCCATGGAGAGGGCGGTGACGCTCGGCAAGATGGCGTTGCGGGCGCCGTAGTTGAAGATCACCCGGTTGCTGGAGAGCCCCTTGGCCTTGGCCATGGTGATGTAGTCCTCGCCGAGCAGGTTGATCATGTTGTTGCGCATGGTGATGAGAAAGCCCCCCACCTGCACCATGGCCAGGGTGCCTACCGGCATGATGGCGTGGGTCAGGATGCTCTTGATGTGCTCCCAGCCCCAGTCAGGCTTGATCTCCGGGCTGTAGGCGTAGCCGATGGGCAGCCACTCCAGGCTCACCCCGAACAGGAAGAGCGCCAGCAGCGAGATGACCACCGGCGGAATGGCCTGCATCACCAGGGTGAGTGGGGAGAGGAAGCTGTCCATGCGTCCACCCCGGTGCCAGGCGGCGAAGATGCCGACGATGGAACCGATGGAGAAGCTCAGAATGGTGGAGGTGCCCACCAGGAACAGGGTCCAGCCGATGGCGCGGCCGAGCACGTCGGCGACCGGTTGGGGGTAGTAGCGCACCGAGGTGCCGAGATCCCAGGTGAAGACACTCTTCACATAGGTGAGAAATTGGGTGCCGATGGGGCCGTCCACGAACCCGAAGGTGGCCTTGAGGGCTTCTAGGGCGGCGGGTTCCATCATGGCGCCGGCCCGGGCAAACATGACGGAGACGGGATCCCCCGGCATGGCTCTGGGTAGCAGGAAGTTGATGGTGGCGGCCACCAGAAAGGCGACCAGATAGAAGGAAAAGCGTCTCAGTATGAATCCCATGATGATACCTTTTACTGCTGGTCCGCCCCGCGCCGGGCATAGTTACCCCAACCCCGGCAGAGCCGGGAAAAGGGGGATGGGCGGGGAAGAGGGCCCCCCGCAGGGGGCCGGGATTGATTAGCTGTTCGGCTTGAGTGACAACACGTGCAGCAGACGCTCCGGGGTGTCCGGGTGAACCTGCGGCTTGGCGACCGGGTTGTCGGCACTGAACCAGCCGTGGAAACGCTTGGTGCTGTATTCGTACCAGGTCGGGTTGTTGAACACCGGGATGATGGTCTGGTTGGCACCGACCCTGTCCTGGATCTCGAACATGATCTCCTTCTGCTTGGCGGCATCGGCGGTCTGGGTGAAGTCGTCGATCAGCTTGTCCAGCGCCGGATCCTTGTAGCGGGGCGCCGCAAAGCGGTTGCCGCGCTCACCCATGTTGCGGGAGTGGAAAGCCGTCTCGAAGTACTTGTGCGGGTTGGCACCGGCAAAGTAACCCTGCAGGGCGACGTCGAAGTCACCGGTGATGAGGTTTTCAGTCCAGACGGTGGCTTCCGGGGTGGCGGTCTTGGCGTTCAGACCCAGTGCCTGCAGCCCTTCCACGCCGATCTGTGCGGTGTTGACCCAGTCGGTCCAGCCGTTCGGTACCAGCACCTTGAACTCGATCTTCTGGCAGGTGGGGGTGTCGAGGAACTTGTCGCCGTCACAATCCTTATAGCCGGCCTGCTTCAGCAGGGCCTTGGCGCCTTCCAGATCGAACTTGTTGTACTTGCCGTACTTCTTGTCCACTTCCGGGTTGTTCCAGGAGTCAAAGGCTTTGCCGAGCCCTGACGGGTACTCGTTGACGGTCGGGTAGCCGTAGCCCGCGATATCCACCATGGACTGGCGATCCATCGCCATGGAGAAGGCGCGACGGAAGTTGATGTCGTTGAAGGCTTCGTGGTTGCCCGGTTTCTTGGCCTGGAAGTTGACGTTGAACGCCACCGTGCCGGAGGCCGGGAACCAGTACTTGTTGTTCTTCGGATCGTTGCCGACGTAGAGGCGCTCGATGTCCGGCACGAAGGAGCCGAACCAGTCCACGTCACCCTTCATCACTGCGGCCAGTACCTGGTCGTTGGTGGCCATCTGCGGCATGCGCAGGCAGTCGATGGAGAGGTTGGCGTTGTCCCAGTAGTGCGGGTTGCGGCACTGGGTGTAGAGCTGGGCGGAGAAGTTGTCCACTTCGGTGAAGGGACCGGTGCCGACCGGCTTGTCGTTGGTGAAGGCGACCGGGTCTTTCACCGATTTCCACTGGTGTTCGGGCACGATGGGTACCAGTACCAGATCGTTCACCACGTTGGTGTTGACGTCGGTCAGGTCGAACTTGACCTTGTTGGGGGCCAGCTTCTCGACGCTCTTGATCTGGGTCCAGATTGAGCGCTCGTCCAGCGCCTTGTTGGCCTTGACCAGATTGAAGGAGAACAGGATGTCATCGGCGGTAAAAGGCTGACCGTCCGACCACTTCACACCGTCACGCAGATCGAAGGTGACGGACTTGAGGTCCTTGCTGAACTCGTAGTGGGTGGCCAGACGATAGACGGGTTTGCCACCCTGCATATCGTTGAAGATCACCAGCGGTTCATAGATGAAGTGACGAGTGGTGTGCAACAGACCCGCTTGCAGGAAGGGGTTGAAGTTCTTGACCCACGCGGTCTCCTGTTGTGCGACCAGGGTCAGCACCGTCTTGTTGTCGGCCGCCATGGCGTTGCCGGCAGCGCCGGCAAGCATCATGGTGCCCAGCATTACAGCAGTAGAGATTTTGGATACTTTGGCAAGCATATTATTTCCTTTCTTATTTATATTCCTTGTTTGGATTTGAGCACCGACTTCGCATGCTGGGGAGGTCGGCCCTCAATGTTGGCCAGGTTTTGCACCCTTGTAGTTGTGTCATCCAACGTCCCTAGCAAAGCAGAGTTAACAGGAAAACAACAACTGTTCAGATCGTCGATATCGTAAAAATCGACGCCCTCACGTCAATTTCGTCAAAACCGCTTTTAACTCGATTTAAATCATCAGGTTATGTTAATTGCTTTGGCGTAATAAGTCCCTGTCAATCGACCTTCCATGACAATTGTGTGAATTGGATCGGCTCTCGTTTTGACGTATGGCGAAGGCTTAATTCTGCACAAAAAAAAACCGCCCCGGCAAGTGTGAGCCAGGGCGCAGATTGGGCGGTGGATATCAGGGCTTGCGGTTGGCGAGCTGACGCAGGGTCTGGGCGCTGTGGTGCAGCTGCTGGCGCTGGGCCTCGTTGAGCGGGCTGTGGCTCAGCACATACTCGGCGGTGGCGACCACCGTCTTCCAGCGTGGCGCCTTGGGCAGGGTATCCAGGCTCAGGTACTTGTCGAGGGTGCGGGTCTGCGGGCTGGAGCGGTCCATGTAGACCCGCCACAGCTTGCTCTTCTCGGCCAGCACTATCTTGCCCTTGCCAGTGCTCTGCTGCCAGGCATCCAGGGTGAGTCGCATGGTGTCCACCAAGGCGCGGCGCAAGGGCTCGTCATCCTGCTGGCGGATGAGGTCGTCGGCGAGCGAGCGGAACTCCCCGCCCAGCCGGCTCAGCTCGCCCAGTAGCTGGCCATCCTCGATGATGGCCTGGCGTGACAGGCTCTTGAGGGCGTTCTCCAGCGCCATCACCCGGTTCTCGTCCTGCCGCAGTTCGGTGCTGAGGGTGAGGGCGAAGGCGGCCTGGCCTCCCAGGCTGATGGGCAGGGCGCGGGCATTGAGCTCGTCTTTTTGACCGGCCACCAGAAACGCCAGCTGCTGCTCCCCCCGATCGTGCAGATCGGGCCACTGGCTGGTCAGCGGGCTGGCCAGCCAGTCGTCCAGCGGTTGCCCCTCCATGGCTTCCGGCTCCTGGCCCAGCAGGCGGGCCAGCGCGCGCGAGGCGAATAGCACTGTGCCCTGGCCATCGATGAACACCATGGGGTCGGCCCCTTCGCCGAGCAGACCCAGCAGCCGCTCCTGATCCTGATGCAGCTGCTCCTGCAGCAGCAGACGGTGCTCTATCTCCTGTTTGAGAAGGCGGTTCTCCACCAGAGAGGCGCGCCCGGCGCAGGCTTCCAGCAGGGCTCTGACCCGGGCGAACAGCTCCTCCTTGCAGAAGGGTTTCACCAGATAGTCGTTGGCGCCGGCGTTGAAGCCCTCCTCGATGTCCTTGGGCTGGTTGAGGGCGGTGAGCAGCAGTACCGGCAGCTTCTCCTTGGGGTGCTGCTGGCGCAGCCGGCGGCAGACGTCGAAACCGGAGAGGGTGGGCATCATCACGTCCAGCAGGATGAGGTCGACCGGCTCCTGAGCCAGCTTGGCCAGCGCATCGTGGCCGTCGCTGCTGGGCAGGATGCGATAACCGCAGGGCTGCAGCAGGTGGCGCAGGATGTGCAAATTGATGGGCTCGTCGTCCACCACCAGGATGAGGGGGGCATCCTCGGGGGGAGGCGGGAGGTCATCGCTCTCCCAGTCCGGCAGGATCAGCGGCTGCTGGCGCACCAGCTGGTGTTCGATCTGGCGGCTGTCGAGGGTCAGGCTGCCCGCCTTGCCGCTGGCGAGCGGCAGGGTGAAGGCGAAGGTGGAGCCGACGCTCGGCTCGCTCTCCACGAACAGCTCGCCCCCCATCAGGTGCACCAGCTGGCGGGTGATGGAGAGGCCAAGGCCGGCCCCCTGCTTGCTGACCTCCGGGCTCATCTGCACCAGCGGCTCGAAGATGTGCTCCAGGTGATCCGGGGCTATGCCGATGCCGGTGTCGGTCACCTTGATGCGCAAGAAGTTGCCCTCCACCAGGGCGCTCAGCACCACCTTGCCCTGCGGGGTGTATTTGATGGCGTTGCCCACCAGGTTGTAGAGCACCTGCTCGAGCCGCTGCTCGTCGGCCAGCACCGGCGGCAGCTCCACCGGGCTGATGTCCACCAGAGTCAGGGGCTTGGCCTGCACCAGGTGCTGGCAGAGATCCAGCACCAGCCTAATGACCCCCTTGGAGGAGACCGGCTGGGGGTGGATCTCCAGCTGGCCGTAGCGCATCTGGTGGTAGTCGAGCAGATCGTCCACCAGCCGGGCCAGGCCGTCGGCGCTCTTGATGATGAGCCCCAGCTGTTTTTGCTGCCCTTCGGTCAAGTCCTGCTGGCTGGCGAGCATGGACTCGGCCATCCCCTTGATGCCGTGAATGGGGGTGCGCAGCTCGTGGGAGGTGTTGGCCAGCAGCTCATCCTTGAGCTTGTCCGCCTGCTGCAGACTGAGGTTCTGCTTGTGGGTCAGCTTGACCTGCTGCTGCAGCTCCTGGGTCTGGCGTTCGATGAGTTCGATCTTGTCCTTCACCGAGCGCTGCATGTGGCGAAACGCCTGGGCGAGCCGGTCGATGTCGTCATCGGTGCGTTCGATGGCGATGGGGTGATCCAGCGCACCGTCGGCCACCTGCTCGGCGGCGGCGGTGAGGGAGCGCAGCGGTGCCGTGATGGAGTGGGAGAGCCAGCGGGAGAAGAGGATCAGCAGCAGCAATGAGCCGGCCCCCAGCAGGATCACCAGGGTCTCCAGCTGGCGGATGGGGCGATAGGCCTCGCTGGTGGAGATCTCGGCGATGAAGGCCCACTCGGTGTCGAACACCTTCACCTGGGTGTAGGCGGCCAACACTTCGTCATCGTGATAAGAGCGAAACAGCCCGACCCCCTGCTCGCCAGAGAGTGCCTTGACCACCAGCGGGGTCTGCAGCGGCCGGAAGTTGGGGCTAAAGCTATTCTCCACGCTGAATTCAGGCGCCAGCCAGGCGTTGGCCCGCATCCGCTTGTCCGGGCCGATGAGGATGGTCTCGCCGGTCTCGCCGAGCCCTTCCCGCTCCGCCATGATCTGGTTGAGCTTGTCAGGCAGCAGCTCGAAGATCACCACGCCGCGCACATAGTCGTACTGCATCACGGGAGCCGCCATGTAGGCGACCACCTGGCCGGTCAGCTCGTTGCGGCCAAAATCGGTGAACTCGAAGATCTGCTGCGGCTTCTGGCCGCCGTCGAGGCGCCGCTTGATCTTGGCGAAGGTGCTGCCAAGGCCGCTCGACTGGTAGGGGCCGGAGAGCAGGTTGGTGGCGAAGTTGGCGTGCTTGGTGACCGAATAGACCACGTCGCCGTTGAGATCGATGAGAAAGATGTCGCTGTAGTTGGACTTGCGCACCATGTCGGCGTAGCCGCGGTGAAAGCGCTGGTGCACCCGGCCGTACATCTCGTCCGCCAGGATCAGGGCGCTGATGGAGGGTTCGATGTCGCTGGTGCTGTCGGGTTTTTGCAGCTGATCCCAGGAGCCCGGCACATAGCGGGCCTGGGCACGGGCACGGGCCTCCTGCGGTGTGGTGCCGAGTTTCTCGAAGGCACCGGTGAAGCCGTAGAAGCGACCGATACTGTTGCCGGCAAAATCCTGCTGGGAGAAGTTGATGATCTGCTCTTTGAGGTTGCCGAAATAGTCTTCCAGCTGGTTCTTCTTGATGTTGCGAACGGAAACCAGATGGTTGGAAGTCTGGGTGGTGAGATCCTTGCCGTGGCTATAGAGGAAAAACAGGGTGACGACCAGGAAGGGCACCATGGCTAGCATGAAAAATGCCAGCATCAGCTGCGGCCTGAGCCCACGGGGCTTGAAGATCCATTTCATCGGGTGATTTTCAATTGAGAATCCGGTTACTAACCGCAGCAAGTCTCTGACTAAAGGCTAATCATTTCAATGACTTTATCTCAAATTCGCCTGTGGGGTCACAGCCTGGTGCGGATTTTTTGGGCAAGCCGTCTAAACCCTGAGCAAACAGCACGGGAAAGGGCTCAAAGTGCGAAAAAAGGGTTGTGCCCGCGCTCGGGGTACGTATAATGCGCCTCGTTGTCAGGTAACTGGCAGCAAGCAGTACAGGCGGGAATAGCTCAGTTGGTAGAGCACGACCTTGCCAAGGTCGGGGTCGCGAGTTCGAGTCTCGTTTCCCGCTCCAATTTTCCATGGCACCAATCATGGATATCACTTTCAAGGCAATGCCTTGTCAGCATGGCGCGTTAGCAAAGCGGTTATGCAGCGGATTGCAAATCCGTTTAGTCCGGTTCGACTCCGGAACGTGCCTCCATCTTCTCCTCGTTTCATTTCTTAAAGCATTTCATCACACCAGCCCAGTGTGGATCACTCTGCTCAATATCCTTGCTGCAACAACAGCTGCTCACAGCCCTGTTGCTGCCACTCCCGTTCCAGATAGCGGTTGACCTGCGTCAGATCCTGTCCCCGGTATTGAAACTGCACTTCGGCCGAGTGTTCGGTCACATCCATTATCTTCTGTTTCAACTGGCCGCATTGCCACATGCTGACAGTCGGCGCTCCCTTGTAGGCCAGCGTGATGCTGTCGGCCTGGTTGAGCTGCCAATCCTGCCATTCCGACCAGAGCAGCAGGCCCAGTATCCCTATGATCGCCATTTCTGCGGGTTTCATCGCACCGACTCCATCTTGAGTGCCAACTCATTAAATCTGGTCGACGGGAGCTGCTTTGCCAGCTTTTGTTGCCTGTAAGTTAATAGATGTAACCAAATTTCACTTTAAGGCTTTTAAGGGATCTTTTTGCAAAAAAATGGGAATCTTGGTGTAGTAATCCTACAAATTGTGGAGTAATCTTTGCTCAGTGGTCTTACCAGTAAGGAGTTCTATCATGTTTCATCCCTATTCCCTGACTCAGATAATTCTTCGTCGCATCTATGTGCTGCTGGTGGGTATGCTGGCTTTCCCGGTGATGCTGTTTCGCAGCGATCGGGCCCGTTTCTACAGCTATCTGCACCGGATCTGGAACAAGACCAGCACCAAGCCGGTATGGCTCAAGATGAGCGAGCGTGGCGAGCGGATCTTCTACTAAGTCAGGTTTCAATTGAAAAAGACAGCTGCGGCTGTCTTTCTTGTCATTAAGTATCGACCGCCGATGCCCGCACGGTTGTATCGTGCCAATCAGACCCCGCCCTCTAGCGGGGTTTTTTATTGCCTGCATCTCGGGTATTGGCGGCGGCAGAGTGGCGTAGAACACATCTGCATGGCGAAAGAGCATTTGAAAGGTGAATGAAATAACCCTTTAAAAACAGCCTGTTGTCAATTGTGTTTTTTATAGATGTGCCGATTTTGCATTTTTTTTGAAATCAATTTGCCGGCGCTCCGGTTCTATGGAGGGCATCCGGTCGTGACCGATCGGGCACACCACACACAATCAGAAGGAACAGAAAATGAACGTTAAAAAGAGCACTGCCATCGCCTCCGCCATGACCGGTCTGCTGGCCCTCGGCGCCCAGTTCGTCGCCGCCCCTGCCATGGCGGCCGATGAGAAGGAGAAGTGCTACGGGGTGGTGAAGGCGAGCAAGAACGACTGCGCGACCAAGACCAGCTCCTGCGCCGGTACCGCCAAGATGGATGCCCAGGGTGACGCCTTCGTAGTGGTGCCAAAGGGGCTGTGCGAGAAGCTGGCAGGCGGCTCGCTGCAACCCAAGTAAGGCTGGGTGCCACGGTGTTGCCTCAGGGGCACCGTGGCCTTCTTTTGGCTGGTTTGCAGCGAGGCTTTGCGATGAACCCCTTGATTGGTATTGGATTGCGCACGCCCCATTACGACGAGATATTGCGCACCCTGCCGGCGGTTGGCTGGCTGGAGGTGCACAGCGAAAATTACTTTGAACGTCACAGCCGGGGTTTTCAGGTGCTGAGCGAGCTGGCCAGGCACTATCCCGTCAGCCTGCACGGCGTCGGCATGTCGCTGGGCTCGGCCGATGCACTCGACCTTGATCACCTCGCCAGCCTCTCGGCGCTGGCCCGCGCCATCAAACCGGTGCGTATTTCAGAACACCTTAGCTGGGGCAGTATTGGGGGGCGCCACTTCAACGATCTGCTGCCGGTCCCCTATACCCGGGAGAGCCTGCTCAGCATGAGCGACAAGATCATGCAGGTGCAGGAGGCGCTCGGCTGCCGGCTGCTGATCGAGAATCCCTCTTCATACCTGCAACTGGCGGGGGAGATGCCGGAGTGGGAGTTTCTGGCGGAGCTGCAGCGACGCAGCGACTGCGCCATCCTGCTCGATCTCAACAACCTCTACGTCAGTGCCTTCAACCACGGCTTTGCATGCCGCGACTATCTGGCCGCCATCGACATCGCTACGGTGGGCGAAATTCACCTGGCCGGTTTTACCGATCAGTCCCTGCCGCAGGGGCACCTCTATATCGATACCCACAGCGCGCCGGTGAGCGAACCTGTGTGGGCCCTCTATGAGGAGATCTGCCGCCAGCGCGCCATTCCCACCCTGATCGAGTGGGATCTCGAGATACCGCCGCTCCCCGTGCTGTTGGCGGAGGCCGAGCGCGCGAGCGCCATGCTGGACGCCGCCATGGCCACCCATCTTGTGCCGGAGGCTGCCCATGTCTGAACTGGCTTGCCGGCAGCAGCAGTTTGCCGAGGGGCTGCTTGGCCAGAGCGAGGCCATTCTGCCCCACATCCACTCCCGTCTCTTTACGGCGGATGCCGTACTGCAGGTCTATCGCAACCACTTCATCCTGAGCCTTGGCGAGGTGCTGGCGGGCAGCTATCCAGCCGTCAAAGCCATGGTGGGGGAGGCGTTTTTCGACGCCGCGGCGCGCAGCTTCGTGCTGGCAGAGCCGCTCTGCGAAGGGAGCGTGATGCATTACGGCGCCGGCTTTGGCGACTGGCTTGCCCGGCTGCCGACCACCGCAAATCTGCCCTGGCTGGGGGAGCTGGCCCGCTTCGAGTGGGCACTGGAGCGCACCAGTTTGCTGGCTGCCGAGGGGCGCCACTGGCCGGCCGAGCGGGTGGCCGCCCTGTCGCCAGCGGCCTGGCAGACGCTGGTGCTGATCCCGGCCTGCGATCTGTGTCTGTTCGACAGCCCGCGCCCGGTGGATGCCCTCTGGCAGATGGCCCTGCACGAGGGCGAGACAGTGCAGGATCTGGCGGCTCCCGCCTGGCTAGCCCTCAAGAAACAGCCCGATTGCCGGGTATTGCCGCTGAGCCTGAGCGAAGGAGAGTGGCGCCTGCTGGATGGCTGCCGCCAAGGCATTGCCCTGTCGGCCCTGCTGGCGTGGGACTCGCAGGCTGCAGAGTCTCTGACTCGCCTCGTCACCCTGGGCCTGCTGGTCGATGTGACCTCAACGCTGGAGTAAATTCGATGACAAATCACAAGTGGACACTGATGCAACCGGTGGGCCCCGCTGTTCCCTGGTGGCTGAGCGGCGCCCTGTTGCTGCTGGCCAGGTGCTGGGCGGCGGCGGCCTTCTTTCGTTCCGGCTGGCTCAAGCTGAGCGCCTGGGACAGCACCCTCTATCTGTTCGAGTTCGAGTATCAGGTGCCCCTGCTGCCCTGGCAGTGGGCGGCCTGGCTTGGCACGGCCACCGAGCTGCTGCTGCCGGTGCTGCTGCTGGTCGGGCTCTTTACCCGACCGGTCGCCGCCCTGTTGTTTGCCTTCAACATGGTGGCGGTGATCTCCTATCCCACCCTCTGGGCCGGCGGTTTTTACGATCACCAGCTGTGGGGCTGGATGCTGCTGACCCTGGTCGTCTGGGGGGCGGGGCCGCTGGCCTGGGACCAGTGGCGCCTTGCCAGGCGGGCGTGAAGTCTCCACACTGGCGCTTTGTTCAGGCGCCCGCGGGGGGCCTGTTCACCTCAACGAACGTCACAAGGAGAAGCGCCGATGATCATCCGTCAGGCAACGCAGACAGACATTCCCGCGCTGGTGACCCTGCGCATGGCGCTGTTTTGCGAGGTGGGGGAGCTGAGCGAACCGCTGGCCGACCTGGATCTCTGGCAGGCGACCAGCCGTTACTTCAGCACGGCGCAGGCCGAGGAGAGCGCCCGCTCCTGGGTGGCGGAAGTGGATGGCGAGGTGGTGGCGAGTGCGACCCTGGCCCTCTTCGTGCGCCCGCCTTATCCCGGCAACTTGGCGGGAAGGGAGGGTTATCTGCTCAACATGTATACCCTGCCGGCCCACCGCCGGCAGGGGGTGGCCGGCGCCCTGCTGGATCAGATGGCGGACTATGCCAAAGCGCAGCAGCTGGGCCGGGTCTGGCTGCATGCCAGCGACGAGGGGCGCCCGCTCTATGAGCGGATCGGTTTTGTGGCCAATCCCGCTTATCTGGAGTGGCAGCCCGGGTGATCCCTCGCCGGGCCTTGCACGTATCAGGCGCAGGCTGCACTGCGAGCCCCTCGTCGGCTGTGGCAAAATATCGGCCGAATTCTGATCGCACCACGGTGCTCAACTAAGATCAGCCTCAACAGGCTCGTGACGGTTTACCCAGCGCCGAGCCTTGTGCCCGTATCCACCTTGTCAGTACAGAGGTATGACATCCATGTTCAACAACAAGCTGAAGGCGCAGTTGCAGGCCTGCCAGGCACAGCTGGCCGAATCCCAGGGCTTCGTGGAGGCGGTCAAGGAAGGGATCGCAACCATCATGTTCACCCCGGATGGAGAGATCCTGGAGGCCAACCAGCCATTCTTGAACCTGATGGGTTACAGCGCGATGGAGTTGCAGGAGCAGCACCACCGAATGTTTTGCAGCCCGGAGCTGGCTCGCTCTGCCGATTACCAGCAGTTCTGGGCCCAGCTCAAGCAGGGCCGGGTCAAGTCCGGCATCTTCTCGCGTCTCAACAAGCGGGGCGAGGTGGTCTGGCTGGAGGCGAGCTACTTCCCGGTCAAGTCGCAGGGACGGGTGACTCAGGTGATCAAGATCGCCAGCGACGTTACCGCCAAGCATCAGCAATTGCTGCGTCAGGAAGCGGTCACCAAGGCGCTGGAACGTTCGCTGGCGATGATCGAGTTCACCCCCAATGGCGACATCATTTCGGCCAACGCCAACTTCCTGAGCTGTGTCGGATATACCTTGAGCGATCTCAAGGGACGCAATCACCGCATGTTCTGCGATGACGCCTTCTATGAAGAGAACCCCCGCTTCTGGGAGGAGCTGGCTCAGGGCCAGTTCAAGTCCGGGCTCTTCTTGCGGCGCAACAGCCACGGCGAGGCGATCTGGCTGGAGGCCACCTACAACCCGATCCGCGACGAGAGCGGCAAGGTGAGCCGGGTCATCAAGTTTGCCAGCGACATCACCGAGCGGGTCACCAAGAGCCATGCGGTGCGCGATGCAGCCCAGGTGGCTCATGCCACGGCGCAGGAGACCCTGCGCAGTGCCGAGCAGGGGGCGGATCTGCTGTGCTCTGTGGTGGACACCTCGTCGCTCATCAGCGAGCAGGTGGACAAGACCATACTGCTCATCAACCAGCTCAACGAGCAGTCCAAAAACATCGAGGCCATCGTCTCCACCATCAGCAGCATCGCCGATCAGACCAATCTGCTGGCCCTCAATGCGGCCATCGAGGCGGCTAGGGCCGGGGATCAGGGACGCGGTTTCGCAGTGGTAGCCGATGAGGTGCGCCAGCTGGCGGCGCGCACGTCGCTCTCCACCGACGAGATTGCCAAGGTGGTGCAGAAGAACCGTGAGCTGACCGCCAGGGTGACCGACGACATGGCCAGGGTGGCCGGCAGCGCCGAGCTCGGCAAGCAGCAGATCGACAAGGTCAACGAGGTGATGGCGGAGATCCGGCAGGAGGCCAACAATGTCTCGGCGACCGTCTCCAGCCTCTCCATCTGATGCCGTTCAGGGGGCCTGCCTCGTGAGAGGCAGGCTGTCATCCTGGCCGTTATTTCGACAGGCTGTATGAATGGTGAGCAGTCGATATCCCAGTCTGAACCCCCGCTGTATCGCTCCCTGCTTGTGAATTGCCCGTTGGTGGCGGCCTGTTTAGGCTTGCCGCCTCATTATTTCTGGAGCAAGCGAAGACGATGGCAACGAGAAGAGATGGCAGGGCACTGGCGCTGCTGGCGGGCATGGTGGCAAGCGTGGGACTGAGCGGCTGTATGGGGCAGATGGGGCTCTCCTCCATGGTGACCAAGGGCAACCTCAGCGTGGTGGACAACCGTTACGGCCGGGCCGGGGTCTTCGTCCTGCTCTCGCCGGTCTATGGCCTGGCGGCCACCGCCGATCTGTTCGTGTTCAATACCATCGAATTCTGGTCTGGCAAGAACCCCATCACCGGCAAGTCGCCGGCGCTGGTGGATCAGAAGCTGGACGCCCTGATCAAGGTCAATCAGCACCTGGACCCGTCCCTCAACAAGGTGCCGCTGGCCATGCTGCCGCAAGGGGTGCGCGAGGTGGAGGTGAGCTACCCGGACGAGCGCACCGCCCAGATGGAGGTGCACTACCTGGACGGGCGCAGCAGCCTGATGCGTGGCGAAAAGCGCGGCGAGCTGCTGGACATCTATTTCGACGGCCGGCTTGTGTCGACCCTGACCCCGGCCCAGCTGGAGGAAAAAGCCCGGACTGGCAGTGCCGAGGCGTAAATTCATCTGAATCCAGATCTATTCCTCTCTGGATAAGGTATACCTAGTCAGCAGGCAAGATCGCCATGATGTCCAAGGGAGCAGGCTATGACGGTGAATGGATTGCGGTTGGCAGAGTTGATTGGTTCCCTCAGTCATGCACTCGACATGACCGAGGGACAACCAAGAGGGCACTGCATTCGCTGTTGCTGGATAGGTTCCCGGCTGGCCGAGCGGTTGGCGCTGGATGCCCGGCAGCGCCATGATCTCTATTACATGCTGCTGCTCAAGGATCTGGGGTGCAGCAGCAATGCGGCCCGTATCTGCGAGCTCTATCTCACCGACGATCTTCACTTCAAACGCGACTTCAAGCTGGTGGATGGCTCCCTCTCCGAGGTGGTCAACTTCGTGCTGGGCCACACCGGCTTGCAGGCGGATCTGCTGGGGCGTTTTCGCAGCCTGTTCCATATCTTTCGCAACGGCGATCAGATTGCCAACGAACTGATCCAGACCCGTTGTCATCGGGGGGCGGACATCGCTCGCCAGTTGCGGTTCAGTGAAGAGGTCGCCGCCGGCATCCTCTCTCTGGATGAGCACTGGAACGGCAAAGGTCGACCGTTGCAACTGGCCGGTGACGCGATTCCGCTCTTCTCTCGCATAGCGCTGCTCTGCCAGGTGGTGGATGTGTTTCACGCTACTGCTGGCCCGGATGCAGCCCTCAAAGAGCTGCGCGAGCGCAGCGGCAGCTGGTTTGATCCTCAATTGGTTAGCGAGTTTGAGGCGTTGGCGGATGACGACTTTTGGCAAGGACTGGCGGATCCCAGGTTGGCTGAGTGGGTGTTCGTTCACCCGGCCGGGCAGGGGGAAGTAGCTCTGGATGAAGACTATCTGGACGAGATCGCGGCGGCGTTTGGCCAGGTGGTGGACTCCAAAAGTCCCTACACCGCTGGTCATAGTGGCCGGGTGGCGCTCTATACCGACATCCTCGCCACCCAGATGGGCTTGTCCGAGCAGCGACGACGCTGGCTCAAGCGCGGCGCTCTGCTCCACGACGTGGGCAAGCTGGGGGTGAGCAACGCCATTCTCGACAAGCCGGGCAAGCTGGATGCGCAGGAGTGGGCCGCCGTGCAGATGCATGCCGCCTATACCGAGGAGATCCTGAGTCGCATCGGGGCGTTCGAGGAGCTGGCGCAAGTGGCGGGGGCCCACCATGAGCGCCTCGATGGCAAGGGTTACCCCAAAGGATTGAAAGGGGACGAGATAGCCTTGGAGACCCGCATCATCACCACGGCCGACATTTTTGATGCCATCACGGCCAAACGGCCCTATCGCGGCGCCATCCCGGTGCCCCAGGCGCTGGAGATGATGGCCGAGACGTTGGGATCAGCGATTGATCCGGACTGCTTTGCTGCCCTGCAGGCGGGGATCCAGGATTTTTCCCTCTACCTCCCGTTCGAGCAGCCGCTGGCAAACGCCAGTTAATGTTGGCGCCATATCTGGCCTCAAGCCATTGGCCTGAGATGACAACGCCCCGCTTTGCGGGGCGTTTTGCTATGGGTGGCTCTGACTGCGGGGCGGGTGCATCACCAGGCCCAGCAGCCGGCGCAGGTGGGTGAGCTGTTCGGTGAGTTGCAGGTTGAGCCACAGATAGCCGCTGATGGCGGCCTCGCCGCCGGCGTCGATCCGCACCCGGCCGGCCGCCTCCTGCAGACGGCTGATGGCCAGCTCAGAGCCCTGCAGCTCGCCGCTCTTGAGCATCAGCGCCAGCTCGCTCATCAGCGCCTCGGTCGCCTGCTGGCAGGCGCGCAGCTCAGGGGTGCTCTGCATCAGAAAGTGGCTCTGGCGATCGCGCCAGTAGGTGTTGGCCAGCATCTCCAGGGTGCAGAGGGTGTTGCGCATGGTGGTCTGGATCGCTTCGAACAGGGCGCTGCCAAGGCGGGTTTCCTTGACGGCCGGGGTCAGCAGGGGACGCAAACTCACCATCTTGGCGAGCAGTCTGGCGTGGTTGTGGGCGAGGCGCGGCCGCTCCAGCACGTTGGGGGAGAGGTGGGTGTGGTAGAGCCGCTGGGCCTGCTGCAGGGTGTCGTGCATCTGCAGCCGCCAGTGGCTGTAGGCGCGCTGGGGATAGATGCTGCAAAACAGCAGCGCCAGCAATGAGCCCAGGATCACGTCGGCACTGCGCCACAGGGCGGTCTCGATGTCGCCGGGCATGGCCCCCATGGTGACGCCGAGGGTGATGCCGATGAGCAGCCCCACGTAGGGGCGCTTGCCGAGCGCCAGATAGCCGCACAGAAACATGATGCAACCGCACCACAGCAGCATCAGCGGCAGGGAGTAGAGCTCGAGATAGAGCGCCACCACCCCGCAGCTGGCGCCGAAGATGGTGCCGACCACCCGCTGCAGGGCGCGCGACAGCACATTGCCCCAGAACGAGATGGGGCCCATCACTACCACCAGGGTGATGAGGGGCCAGGTGCTTTCCGGCAGCTTGAGCTCGCGGGTCAGCAGAAAGGTGAGCATGAAGGCGAGCGCGATGCGCAGGCCGTGGACGATGCGGTAGTGACCGTAGATCAGCAGATCGAGCCGGGAGAGGGGGGCATTCAGGCGCAAGGGACAAGCCTCGGATTCATGGGGGCAGCCACCCCGCCACGCCCGGCGGGGTGGACACCGGTATCAGGCCACTCGTCCCTGGAGTGGGTGGATCCAGACCCGCTCGCCGACCGCGATGGCTGGCTGGGCGGGGACGATTTCAATCAGGCAGTTGGCATCGCTCATGGAGCTGAGGATGCCGGAGCCCTGCGGCCCTGTGGTGCGTACCCGCAGCACGCCGCTGGCGTCCTGATGGAAGATGCCGCGCAGGAACTCAGTGCGCCCGGGTCGGCTCTTCATCTGCTGCTCGGCCAGCGCCGAGAGGCGCAGCGGCTGCCACACCCGGCCCTGCAGGCGGGCGATGGCGGGCTCGACGAATTGCAGGAAGCAGATCATGGCGGCCACCGGGTTGCCGGGCAGGCCGAAGAAGGGGGTCTGCCCCAGCTTGCCGAAGGCGAGCGGGCGGCCCGGCCGCATCTGGATGCGCCAGAAGGCGATCTGGCCAAGCTCGGCCAGCACCTGCTTGATGAAGTCGGCATTGCCGACCGACACCCCGCCCGAGCTCAGCACCAGGTCGGCGTCGACCGCGGCCTGTGCCAACTGCTGGCGCAGAATGGCGGGATCATCGGGGATGATGCCAAGGTCCATCACCTCGCAGCCGGCCCCGGCGATGAGCGCCATCAGGGTGAAGCGGTTGCTGTCGAAGATGTGGCCGGGGGCGAGCGTCTCGCCCGGTGCCTGCACCTCGTCGCCGGTGCTGAACAGCGCCACCTTGAGCGGTGCGCGCACCGTCAGCGTTGCCTGTCCCAGAGAAGCCGCAAGCCCGAGCTGAGGGGCGCCGAGGCGGGTGCCGGCTGGGATGGCGACCGCGCCCAGCGCCAGATCTTCGCCGGCCTGACGCACGTTCTGCCCTGCCTTGACGGGGGCGCTGACGCTGACCCATTCACCGTCAAGCTGGTTCTCTTCGCGCATCACCACGGTATCGACGCCGGGGGGAAGCGGGGCGCCGGTCATGATCTGCACCGCCTGTCCCGCCAGCACCGGCTCGCTGCGCGGCTGGCCCGCCAGCACTTCCCCCACCAGCTGCCAGCGGCCGGCGGCGAGATCGTCGCTGCGCAGGCCAATGCCGTCCATCGCCGAGTTGGCGTGGGGCGGCACATTGATGGGGCTGACGAGATCCCCCGCCAGCACGGCACCGTGGCAGCGGGCGAGCGGCAGGTCGATGCTGCGGGTAGAGGGGGCGAGTGCGTCAAGAATGGCCTGGCGCGCCCCCTCGACCGACAGGAACCCGGCCCCCGGTGCCTGCTCCTGCTGCTGGCTCTGCGCCAGGTAGGCACAGACGAAGTCGGCGATGGCCTCCAGATCATTGATGTCGAGCCGGGGCAGGGCGGTCTCTGTGGGCTGATCGCTGGCCACGGCGATGATGTCGCGATCCATCGGGAACAGCAGCGGCTTGCCGATGGCGGCGCGGTGCAGCTCGATTTTCGGGAAGTGCTCGTGCTTGAACCCTTCCACCAGCAGCAGGTCGAGGCTGCGCTGATCGAAGCTGGCCAGCAGCTCGCGAAAATCGGCCTCACCCAGATCGGTCTCGATGATGCGGGCGTGACGGCGGCGGGAGGCCACCATCATCTGGCAGGCACCGGCCTGGCGCAGGCGGTGGCTGTCTTTGCCCGGCTGGTCGATGTCAAAGTCGTGGTGGGCGTGTTTGAGCACCCCGAGGCGCAGGCCGCGGCTCACCAGCAGGGGGATGAGCTGCTCGAGCAGAGTGGTCTTGCCGGTGCCGCTCCAGGCGGCAAAGCCGAGCAGAGGCAGGGTGGGGGCCGGGGTCATGAGGTGGCTCCTTGTCCGGTCGCGGAGTCTGGCAGGCGCGCCTCGTAGGCGGCCAGCTCGTCCGGGCTGTTGAGATTGATGAAGGCATCCGGCTGGTCGGCAAAGCTCACCACCGCCATCTGGTGGCGGGCAAACCAGATATCGATTTTGCGCTCTCCCTCGGCCAGCGCGGCGGACAGGGAGGGGAGCAGGGACTTGTGCAGCAGAGCTACTACGGGTTGCAGCCAGTCGCCGTCATGGGCTACCACCAGCTCGGTCGCCGGGGTCAGGGCGGCGCGAAAGCGCGCCATCAGATCGCGGGGCAGGGCGGGGCCGTCGCAGGGCACGAACAGCACCCAGTCGTGACGGGCGGCGGCAAGGCCGGCCTGCATGCCGGCCAGCGGGCCGAGATAGTCGGGGTTGTCGTCGCCGATGACCGGGGCCAGCGCCTGGTAGCGGGCCTGGCTGCGGTTGGCGTTGATCAGGATCTCGTCCACCTGGGGCCTCAGTCGGTCAAGCACGTGGTCGATGAGCGGGCGGCCCGCCAACTCGACCCAGCCCTTGTCGGCGCCCCCCATGCGGGTGGCACGGCCGCCGGCCAGCACCACGGCGGAGACGGGGAAGCGGTCAGTACGAGGTTCGCTGTTTGAGGTCATGTCGCTCGATGATTTTCAAAGGAGTGGGTTCGTGCAGCCGGCCCCGGGCGAGGGTCCATTGCCGCTCGCACAGGTCGGTCAGATCGTTGCTCTGGTGGCTGATGATGACCAGGCCGCTGCCCTGTTCCCGCAGATCTTGCGCCATGGCGGCCATCAGGGCAACCGAATGTGCATCCAGATTGGCGGTGGGCTCGTCCATCAGCAAAAAGGCGGGCTGCAGCGCCCAGGCGCGGGCCATGGCCAGCCGCTGGCGCTCGCCGCCAGACAAAATGCTGATGTGCTCGCGCGCCAGGCTCTCCAGTTCGACCCGGCGCAGCGCCTCGAACACCCGCACCTCGTCGGCGGCGCGATGGCCGAGGGCCCAGGCCACGTTGTCGTGCACGCTGCGATCAAACAGGTAGGGAGTCTGGTGCAGGTAGGTGACCCGACCCGGCCCCGGATCGCGCTTGAGCCACTGGCCGAGCTTGCCGCGCCAGCCAGAGGGGAGGTTGGTGTGGCCCCGGGTCGGGGTGAGCAGGCCGGCCAGGATCTTGAGCAAGGTGGTCTTGCCCACCCCGTTCGCGCCGCGCAGCCAGATGGCGTCGCCGGCCGCGATGGAGAGCTGCTCAATCTGGAACAGGTCGCGCTCGCCAAAGCGCATCATCAGCTGGTGGGCGGTCAGGGCCATGGCGTACTCCGGTGGATGAACGGTGGGGGCATGGTCGGTTCTTCACATAACCGTGACCGCGACAGCGGTGGGGTCAGCAGCATTTGGCTATGGATAATAGTGCGCTGCGCCATGGTCAGTTCTTCAGATAGCTGTGACCACGGCACGCGGTCAGCAACAGGTTGAGCAGCAGGGCCAGGGCCAGCAGCACTATGCCGAGTGCCACCCCCTGGGTGAAGGCCCCTTTCTGGGTCTCCAGCGCGATGGCGGTGGGGATGTTGCGGGTGAAGTGCAAAATGTTGCCCCCCACCATCATGGAGCAGCCCACCTCGGTGACGATGCGGCTGAAGGCGCCGATCACCGCCGCCAGCAGGCCGAAGCGGCACTCGCGCATCAGCCCGAGCAGCGCCTTGGGCCAGGAGAGCCCCAGGGTGCGGGCGGTCTCCCAGGCGCGCCGGTCGCTCTGCACGAACGCCGCGTGAGCCATGGTGGTGATCACCGGAAAGGCGATCAGCATCTGCCCCACCACCATGGCCTGCTGGGTGAACAGCATCTTCCAGTCGCCGAAGGGGCCGGCCCGCGACAGCAGCATGTAGAGCAAGAGGCCAATCACCACGGTCGGCACTGACTGCAGGGTATTGATGCAGGAGAGCCAGAGCCAGCGCGCCGGGATCGGCAGATAGGCCAGCGCGAAGCCGAGCAGCAGGGCCGGCAGCAGCACCAGCCCGAGCGCGAGGCCCGACACCGAGAAGGAGACCCCCACCACCTGCCACAGTTCGGCGTCACCACTGAACAGCAGCGCCAGCGCCGCCAGTGTGGTCTCGATCAGGGTCGGCACCGGGCGCCTCCGTCACTCAAGGTGGCGAGGGGCACCAGGGGCAGGTCGAGCAGGGTCGGCCTTGGCATCACTGTGGCTTGGCGTCGGCCACGAACAGCGGCTGGCCGGCCACCTTGAAGTCACCGATAAGCTGCTGGCCATGCTGGGAGACCAGCCAGTTCTTCAGGGTGCGGGCCCCTTCGGTGTTGAGATCCGGGTAGCGCTTGGGGTTGACCAGGATCACCTGATAGGGGTTGAACAACCGCTTGTCCCCCTCCAGCAGCACGGCGAGATCCAGCTTGCTCTGGTAGGCGAGCCAGGTGCCGCGGTCGGTCAGGGTGTAGGCACCGAGCTCCGAAGCCATGGTCAGGGTCGGCCCCATACCCTGGCCGATGGACTTGTAGCCGGCGAACTCAGGCTTGACGTCGGCCGCCTGCCACAGGGTCTTCTCCTTGATGTGGGTGCCGGACTCGTCCCCGCGGGAGATAAAGGTCTGCCCCTTGTCTTCGATGGCCTCCAGCGCCTTAGCGGCGTCGTGCAGCTTGCCAAGACCGGCCGGATCTTTCGCCGGGCCGACGATGACGAAGTCGTTGTACATCAGGTGCTCCGGCTCGATGCCAAAGCCCGCCTCGACGAAGGCCTGCTCGGCAGAGGGGGCGTGGGTCATCACCAGATCCGCGTCGCCGTTCTCGCCCATCTTCAGGCTCTGGCCGGTACCGGCCGCCATCACCTGCACCGGGTAGCCGGTCTCCTTGGTGAACTGGGGCAACAGCCAGCCCAGCAGGCCGGACTGTTCGGTGCTGGTGGTGGTGGCGAGGCGGATGGGCGCCTTGGTCTCGGCATGGCTGGCAGCGCTCCAGAGCGGCAGGCTGAGCAGCAGGGCGGAGGAGAGGGCAAGGGCGAGGCGTTTGCGCACTGTGGCTGTGATCATGATGTCAGGGTACCCGGTGATGGAGAGAGGGCAGGACTAAGCAAGCAGGGTGCCAAGCTGACCGCGAGCCTTGTTCGGCCCAGTTTTTAATGTGAAAACAGTCGGTTAAGCGCACTAATTGCGTGATGGCACCGTCGCTTTTAATAAACGGAGTTGGCACTTGGGGCCGGTTAGCGACAAAATGTCCCACAGTTTATAAGGTCGGTGGGACAATCCCGGAACCTTGTCGAATCTGAGGTACTTTTTTCATGACTGCACCCGCCAGCCGCTGGTCCGCCCTCTCCTTGCTCATCGTCGACGACGAACCCGGCATGCGCAGCTTCCTCGCCAAGGCGCTGGCCCGGCGCTTCGCCCAGATAGAGACGGCCGCCAGCGTGGAGGAGGCCGAGGCCCTGCGCTGCCGCCTGCATTTTGATCTCATCATCGCCGACATCCGCCTGCCGGGGCGCTCCGGCATCGAGTGGCACGAGGCCATCGATCCCGCCACCCGGCGCAGCGACATCATCTTCATGACCGGTTTCGGCGACATGGAGACCGCCCTCAAGGCGCTGCGGCTCGGTGCCAGCGACTTCATTCTCAAACCCTTCAACCTGGATCAGATGGTGCAGGCGGTGGACCGGGTCATCGAGCGCCGCCAGATGGAGCGGGAGAACCTGCTGCTGCGCCGGGAGGTGAGCAAGCTGTTCCCGCCCACCCTGATCGGCGACAGCGCCAAGACCCGCGAGCTCAAGACGCTGATCGCCCGGGTCGCCCCCTCCAACGCCGCCGTGCTGGTGGAGGGGGAGTCCGGCACGGGCAAGGAGCTGGTGGCCCGCGCCCTGCACCAGCTCTCCGGTCGGATGGGGGCCTTCGTGCCGCTCAACTGCGCCTCCATCGCCCCCGAGCTGCTTGAAAGCGAGCTGTTCGGCCACGTGCAGGGGGCCTTTACCGGCGCCCGCAAGGGGCGCGACGGCCTGTTCCGGGTCGCCCACCAGGGCACGCTGTTTCTGGACGAGATCGGCGAGATGCCGCTCGCCATGCAGGCCTCCCTGCTGCGGGCGCTGGAGCAGAAAGCCATCCGCCCGGTCGGTGCCGAGCGCGAGCTTTCGGTGGACGTGCGCATCGTCGCCGCCACCAACCGCAACCTGAAGGCGGAGGTGGAGGCGGGCCGGTTTCGTGAAGATCTCTTCTACCGCCTCAACGTGGTGGCGCTGCCGGTGGCCCCCCTGCGTGAGCGCATCGACGACATTCCCGCCCTGGTGCACCACTTCACCCGCCAGCTCACCGCCGAGATGGGGATGGGCGCCCTGCACTGGACCCACGAGGATGTGGTGGCCATGCAGGCCTACCCCTGGCCCGGCAACGTGCGCGAGCTGCGCAACCTCATTGAGCGCTGCCTGCTGCTGGGCAAGCCCCCCGCCGAATACTGGCAAAGCGCCAAGCCGGCCGAGTCGGCGCGGGGGGAGGAGGGCTATCCGCTGGAGTGGGCGCTGGCCGAGGTGGAGAAGGCTCACATCTTGCAGGTGGTGGCGAGCCATGATGGCAACAAGTCGGCCGCCTCCCGAGTACTCGGGGTGGCACGCAAGACCCTGGAGCGCAAGTTCAAGGAGTGGGCCATCGAATGAGCCGGCTCGCCCCTTGCCGCCGGAGTGAGTCATGAGGCTGGCGCAGATCCCGTGGTTGCTCAGAACCAAGGTGCGCTGGCGTCTGCTGCTGCTCACCTCGGTGCCCATCATGCTGACCCTGGCCGGCATGATAGGACTCACCCTCTACTGGACCCTCACCTACAGCTGGCAGAACCTGCTCACCACGGTGCGCAGCGACCTGGGCGTCGCCCACCACGCGGTGAGCGTGCAGCAGCAGCGCCAGGCCGAGCACCTCGAACACCTGCGCGATGCCTGGGCCTTCCAGCTGCAGCTGCGCGAATCCCCCGCTCGCTTGCGCCAATGGGTGATGCCGCTCGCCGCCAACTACGGCCTCGATTTTTTGCGCCTGCGCAGCGGCAGCGAGCTGGATCTGCTGCCAGCGCAGGATCGTGCGGCCCTCGCCGCCGGGTGCAGCGTCAGCCACTTCGTGGTCTGGTCGCGGGAGCAACTGCTGGCGCTCTCGCCGGCACTGGCCAGCCGCGCCGTGCTGGAGCGGGAATATGATCCGGTGGCGGGGCAGGAGACCCGTGGCCTGGTCAGCCTCTCGCTGACCCCGGTGATGGGGCGGGACGGCAGCCTCTGGGGTGTGCTGGAGGGGGGCGAGCTCATCAACGGCAGCACCCGGCTGGTGGATGAGCTCAAGGGTCAGGTGTTTGCCAAGAACACCCTGCCGGCCGGCAGCATCGGCACCGTCACCCTGTTTCTCGGCGATCTGCGGGTGAGCACCAACGTGCCCGCCAGCAGCAGTCGCCAGCTGGGGCGGGCGGTGGGCACTCGGGTGTCGGCGCCGGTGCGCGAGCAGGTGCTGGGGCGCGGTGAGCCCTGGATTGATCGCGCCTTCGTGCACGACGCCTGGTATGTGTCGGGCTACGAGCCGCTCTTGGGCGCCAATGGCGAGCGCATCGGCATGCTCTACGTCGGTTTTCTCGAGTGGCCCATCATCCGTACCTACCTCACCAACCTGCTGGAGCTGGGCTCCGGCGTGGTGGTGTTGCTGCTGCTCTCCGGCCTGCTGGTCTATCGCGGCGCGCGGGACTTGTTCACCCCTATCGAGCGGATGCACAAGGTGGTGCGCCAGGTACAGGCGGGTCAGCCGGCCCGCATCGGCGTGCTGGCCCTCGACCCCGATCACGAGCTGGCTCAGCTCGGTCGCCAGTTCGACGCCATGCTGGATCAGCAGGCGGCGCACCAGCAGCAGCTGGCCCGCAGCGCCGACGAGCTGGAGCAGAAGGTGGCCGAGCGCACCCAGAGCCTTGAGCAGAAGACCGCCGAGCTCGAACACCACATCCACATGTTGACCCAGGCCCGCCAGCAGCTGCTGATCAGCGAGAAGCTGGCGGCCCTCGGCGAGCTCTGCGCCGGGGTGGCCCACGAGATCAACAATCCGCTGGCGGTGATCCTCGGCAACGTGGAGCTGATGAAGCTGGAGCTGGGGGAGGCGGCCGCGCCGGTGAGCGAGGAGCTGGCGCTGGTGCTGGCCCAGATCGAGCGCATTCGCGCCATCACCCGCAGTCTGCTGCAATATTCGCGTCCCGGCGACTACGAGACGGCGCCGGTGTGGCAGCACCTCACCCCCATCATCGAGGAGAGCCTGACCCTGGTGCGTTCCGCCCTGCGCCAGCAGCAGGTGAACCTGGTGGCCGATCTCAGGGCCCAGCAGCCCATCGAGGCGGATCGCCAGCAGTTGCTGCAGGTGCTGATCAACCTTTTGGTCAACGCCAGCCATGCGTTGGGGGAGCAGGGGGAGATCCGGGTCGAGAGCCGCGACTGGCTGGATGACGCCGGGGCCCTGCAGGGGGCCGAGGTGCGGGTCATCGACAACGGCAGCGGCATCGAGGCCGCCATCATCGACAAGATCTTCGACCCCTTCTTCACTACCCGTGCCACCGGTACCGGGCTGGGGCTGGCCTTGAGCCACCGCATCATCAGTCGCTGGGGCGGGGAGCTGTTGGTAGATTCCACCCCGGGGCAGGGCAGCTGCTTTACCATCCGCCTGCGCAGCCACGCCCGGCTGGCCAGCGGCGGCGAGCGCGCCCGGCTGGAGGGGTGGCGCATCGCCCTCAACGCCGAGGGGCGTGATGCAAGCGTCGAGCCCCAGCCATGACAACATCATAAAAAGCCCGCCGAACTTGAAGGGCGTGCATTGCCCTCAATGGGGAGGGTGACTGTCGCAATTCAGAGTGAGGCACAAAAAAGCCCGCCAAACTTGAAGGGCGCGTATTGCCCTCAATGGGGAGGGGGTGACTGCCGCAATTCAGAATGAGGCACAAAAAAGCCCGTCAATATTGGCGGGCTTTTTTACGGGCGAGTGAGGGGATACTTACTGCGGACTCCACACCAGCTTGCCGCTCTGGGTCAGGTCATAGCCGCCGAGGCGGGCTGCCAGCTCGCGCCCCTCGGGGGATTGCAGCCAGCCGATCAGCTGCTGCAGCAGGGTGCGAAAGAAGACCCCCTGCGGCATCACCAGATCGAAGCACTCCTGGGAGAGCGGCATGAAGTCGAGGGCGAATTCGGTGGCGGTGCTCTGGGCGCCGGGCCCGACGTCGGCATCGCCGCGGCTGATGGCGGCGGCCAGCTCCCGCTCGCTGTTGACCTCGAGGGTGCGATCCAGCCGGGTCAGTGACTCCCCTTGTGTTTGCAGCCACTCCTGCAGAGCGCGCTGGCTACCGGCCCCCTCCTGGCGCATGGCCCAGCGCCAGTCGAGCGCTTGTCTCGCCTCTTTCGGTTGCAAGCCCCGGCGCAGCACCAGCCCCTGCACCCGCCGAAATCCATGTACGATCACCCATTGTCGGTGGCCCTGATACTGCTGCACCAGCGCCGGATGGCGCAGGTGGGCCTCCTCGGCCTGACCCCAGTGGATGGCGCACAGATCCACATGGCCGCGTGCCAGCATCGCCAGCCCCTGCCTTGTGCCACACGGGGTGTAGCCCACCAGTGCCTGGGTGCCGAGCTGCTGGGCCAAACGACTGCTGGCGTAGTGCAGCAGCACGTCGTCCGAACCCACCAGCAGCAGCCGGTCGTTCATCACCCCCTCGTGGCAGCTGCCAAGCAGCCAGCGATCGAGCAGGGAGCGCGGAAACAGCCACTTGCCGGTCGCCTTGGTGGCTGGGATGCGCGCCTCGTTGGCGAGCTGGTAGACCTTCTTCTCGTTGAGATCGAGGTATTCGGCCACCTGCTTCACGTTCATAAACTCGTTCATGGCTTGCGTTTGGCCCTCTGGCTGGTCTGATCGAGATACAGCGCGATCTGTTCGGCACTCATCAACTCGTTCATGGCTTAATCCCGCATCCCGCGACCGGCCGAACTGGGCGCCAGCACCGGCGGCTTCTCGTCCAGCACCAGCTGGTCATGGCCGCTGAATACCTCGAAGTGGCGCCCCTTGGCGCGGGCAATCATGGTGATGCCGAGCTGACGGGCCAGATCCAGCCCCATCTGGGTGACGCCGGAGCGCGACAGCAGCACCGGAATGCCCATCTGCGCCACCTTGATCACCATCTCCGAGGTGAGTCGCCCGGTGGTGTAGAAGATCTTGTCGCTGCCACACTCGCCGCGCATCCAGAGCTCGCCCGCCAGGGTATCCACCGCATTGTGGCGCCCCACATCCTCGACAAAGGAGAGAATTTCGGCGCCGCGGCAGATGGCGCAGCCATGGACGGCGCCCGCCATCTTGTAGGTTTCGTTATGGGCCGACAGCGCCTTGAGCAGGGCATAGAGGGTGCTCTGTTTAAGCTCAGGCGCCGCCAGTACCACCCCTTCAAGTTTCTTCATCACGCTGCCATACATGGTGCCCTGACCGCAGCCGGAGGTGACCGTCTTCTTCTCCAAGGATTTGTCGAGATCGGCTGCCTGCTGGCTGCTCACCACGGCGGCGGCCTCGCTCTCCCAGTCGACGATCACCGACTCGATAGCCGAAATATCCTCGATAAAGCCCTGATTTTTCAGGTAACCCAGCACCAGCGCCTCGGGGCGGGCCCCCAGCGTCATCAGGGTTACTATCTCCTTCCAGTTGAGGTAGACCGTCAGTGGCCGCTCACAGGCGATTTGGCGGGTTTGCAGCGTGCCCTGCTCATCCATCACCTCGACGGCCATGGTGAGCTGGGCGGCAGCATTGCTTTTGATAAAGGTCGGTGTCATGGGCCCCTCGCGACCGGTTGCCGGGATCTAAGGGGAGGGATACAGCAAGTTTTGTTCCAGATTATGTGAAATTAATGGTGGTGGGTACGAAATGAGTGTTGGATCTTAAATCATTAATATGCATTCATTAGAAATGCAATATGGTCTAGACGAGTTCCCTTGACTAAATGATAATATTGATAATATTTCTATGGGGCAAAGAAAATGTCGGGTGATGAAATTAAGTACGGGGCTATTCTAGTCGATACATCAATTTTTGATGGTAATGGATTAAAGCTAGAAAAGGGATTGTTAGGGAAATTGGCACAATTTAAGAAAAGCCCTATAGAATATATTTTACCTGATGTGGTAAAAAATGAAGTTCAGCGACACCTAGAAACTAGGATTAGTACTTCGCGTGCAGCTTTAGAAAAAGCACTCAATGAGGCTGGTGACCATCTATTCTTCGATGGTAGTGAGTTGAATGATGCAAAGAAAATGCTCATTGACAGTAAAGAGGTTAATGGGCTTGCTGAGAGCAGAATGAATAAATTTATAGATTCGACAGGAGCTTTAGTCCTAGAAACTGGAAGTTATGTTTCAGTCTCTGACTTACTTTCTAAATATTTTTCCAATGAGCCACCATTTGCAGAAACAGGGAAAAAGAAAAATGAATTCCCTGACGCTATAGTTCTTATGGCTGTTGAAGCATGGGCTGATAAGAATGATGAATATGTTCTAGCTATTGCCAAGGATGGAGATTGGAAAAGTTTTTGTCAGGACTCAACGAGAATCGACTATCAAGATGACTTTTCTCGTGGCTTGGAAGTTTTTAACCAAACCAATGCACCATATACGTTGTTAGCAAATCTTGAAGCAGCTTTAATTTCAGGTTCAGCCTCGAAGTTTCTTGCTGCAATAAGCTCACGTTTAGAATCTGCCTTGGATGGATTCACTCCAGATCAAGAAGCTGATTCAGCGTTTTATTGGGAAGCTGATGGTAGTCATGGCTGGTTTAACGATTTTTCGTTGCTTGAACATGAGTTTCGTATAGTTGATAAGGATGAGGACAGGGTTGTGTTAGAAGCTTTGGCCTCAATTTCCGTGGAGGCTGAAGGTGAGTTTTCATTATCCATGTATGATTCTATAGATAGAGATCATGTATCGATGGGAGGTGTAACTGTACAGGTGGTACGTGAGTTCGAGTCGGAAATACTAATTACAATTTCGGGTGATCTAAATGGACCGATTGATGAACTGTCAATAGATGAGGTTGAAATTGTAAGTCCTATAAATACCATTGATTTTGGATATATAGAGCCAGAATATGATGATTACGAAGAATAGTTTCATATCATGGGCCAAATCGTAGGTTGGCGCAGAACGAAGTGAAGCCCAACATTTACTGCGAATATTCTTATCAAGGCAATAATCGGATAATTCAGGCTTACTCGATTATTGCCATCCCCTCGCTCCTGCACAGGTTGATGGGTTTTACGCCGCATGTTTGGCTTCGCTGCGTTCTGCACCAACCTACGCCCGCACCAACCCATGTCCCGCACAACGCGCCAACCTGTATCAAAGCCCCCATCAACCTCCAAACCGGCCTTGGCCCCACTCTTGCTATGTCTTATCCCATTGATGGCCGTGGCTGCCCTGAATCTCCTGCCGTAACCAGCCCCGAACGGGGTGGTTCACGGGGGAGGGCGGCCCGGCAGAGACCTTCTGATGGGAGCCGTGACAGTGCAAGACACCACCAATACCTTGCCCCCGCAGCGCTGGCTGCAACTGGAGTTAAAGGCCATCGACAGCCAGGTTGGCCGCTGGCAGAGCCGCCGTTTTGAGATAGCTGCGCTCCATCCCGCTGAACCTGAGACTGCCGGTGCCTTGCCCCTTACCCTGTTTCGCGATGAGCGGGGGGATTATCGCTTCAATCTGAGCTCCGGCTCGCCCCGCCTCTTTGTGACCGGAAGCCGCGTTGACAGTGGCTTTGTGGCCGATGGCCTCACCCTGAGCCAGACCGTGGCCGCCGCCTATATGGATGGCGAGCGGCAGGTGCTCTCCTGCCCGCTGCCCGAGGCGCTGCAAGCCTGGGTGGAGGCCTTTATCGGTCGTCACGGCGAGCTGCTGGAGGCCCGTCGCAAGGGCAAGAAGGGCAAGGGGCGGGCGCAGGATCAGCTGGGTGTCGATACGGTAGGTCAAGCCAGCTGCGGCGCCGTGAAAGCCACCGGCCCCGATGGTCGCGCGTGTGGCAGCGACGCCGGAGCCAGTGCCGGAAACAAGGCCGGAAACAGCGCCCATGAGTGAGTTCCTCAAGCGTTGGTCGTCTCGCAAGAGTGAGGCGCGCAAGCATCAGGCATTGCAGCCACGGCAAGAGGTCATTACTGAGGCGCTTGCACCCCCCATCGATGGCAGTGGCGAAGCTGAAATCCCAGATACTGCGCCAGATAGCCCCGTAGTCAGCACTGACAAGGGGAGTCGTGAGCAACTTATCATTGAAAGGGCTGAGAGTGGCGAACTGCAGCTGAAAACGGCCCAGCTGGGCAAGGCCAAACTCCCCGACAGGGAGGCGCTGCGGGCCATGTTTCGCAGCCATAAACCGGATGGACTCGACGACTACACCCAGGATTTCAGCCAGCCCGAATTGCTGCCCGCAGCCCTGAGTGCCGGGCTGCGCAACTGGCTGGTGGAGCAGTCGACGGCGCCCGATGGGGAAGCCCCTCACTCAACCGCTGCCGCACCCGAACCGGCGATTGTGGCCGTCACGGCCATAACCAGCGAACCGCAAGGGTTGGCTGATAACCATTCTCAAAACCCCACCGACGATCGGGACATTTTGGTTGACCATGATGGACAAAATGTCCCAACCAAGGGTGGGGGAATGGAGCATTTGGGATCCTGACTCCCTGCCAGTCACTTTTTTCCTGGGGGAGTTGGCTCGGCTCTTGCTCTCCCAGCTGACCAACAAGCACGCCATCCCACGAGGTGGCGCGCACAGGAGTGCATGTGAGCATCGAACAACCCATAACAACATCCGTCGCAACTCTGACCGCCGATGGCGTGGCCGCGCGCAACGAACATGCCCGCGCCCATGCTCTGCAGCATACGGTCAAGACCGACAACCTGATCCCGGCCACCGTCTCCTACCAGAGTCAGGGGCGCCTGCTGCTGGTCGGCCCGGAAGACTGCATTCGCCGCGCCGCCAGCCTGCTGCCCCAAGGCGTGATGCCGACCCTGCTGGTGACCGAATCCGTTTATGACGCCGAGGCGGCGGATCTCGAGGCCATCTTCGAGGCTACCGCCGCTCTG
This sequence comes from Aeromonas sp. QDB39, assembly GCF_027707585.1. Classification (NCBI taxonomy): domain Bacteria; kingdom Pseudomonadati; phylum Pseudomonadota; class Gammaproteobacteria; order Aeromonadales; family Aeromonadaceae; genus Aeromonas; species Aeromonas sp. QDB39. The sequence goes on from NZ_JAPCIV010000011.1 coordinate 64,411, forward strand.
GATGCCCTGACCCTGCGCGAGCCAAGCCTGACCGGGTATCTCGGTCAGTTCCAGCTCACCGGCCTTAACGGTCAGGGTGAACGTATTTCTCTGGCGGCGCTCTGTTTTACTCAGCAGGCCGCTGCAAATGGCGAACCGCGTTTCGATCTGGTGGCCGATCTGGGCCGCGTCCCGCTGTTTGCGCTGGAGCGCCCGCCGGTCGGCTATCTGCATCTCTTTGATGACGCGGACCTGGCCGAGCGGCTCGCCGAGCTCTGTGCCCTCACCGGTATCTTCGACAAGCCGCGCTATTTTCGCCTCGACCCCGAGGCCTGCGCCTTTACCGCCCGCGGCGTGCCCGGTTGCAGCCGCTGCCTCGATGTCTGCCCGACCGATGCGCTCAAGCCCATCAATGGTCGCATCCAGATCGATCCCCATCTCTGTCAGGGCTTCGGCAGCTGCGCCTCGGCCTGTCCGACCGGGGCGATTGCTTATCACCAGCCCGACGCCAACACCAGCGGCGACTATCTGCTGCGCTTGCTCAAGCATTATCGGGAGGCGGGCGGCGAAGCGCCCCAGTTGCTGATCGCCGGTGAAAGCGAGCGCGAATGGGTGGAAGCCGAACTCACCCGCCTGCCCGCCAACTGGCTGCCGATCTGGGTGGAGGAGAGCGCGAGTTTGGGTATCGAGAGCTGGTTTGCCGCCCTCGCCTATGGCGCCAGCGCGGTACGCATCGCGCTGGGCGACGATGCTCCCGCCAGTGTACGGGCTTTGGTTGAGCGGGAGCTGGCGAGCGCCGCCGTGCTGCTGGCGGGCGCCGGTCTTGCTGCCGATCGCATCGCCTTGTTTAACCCGGATGCCGAATTAGATAAGCCGATCTCCGGTGAGCCGACCCTTGCCCTGCTGGACAAGCCGCTCAAAGGAGACAAACGGGAGAACCTGTTTGCCGCCTTCGATGCCCTCTGGCAAGCCAACAATGGCGGCCGCGAGCCGCTGGCTGTGCCCCACGGCGCCCCTTACGGCAGTGTCGAGCTCAAAGAAGCTGACTGCACCCTCTGCATGGGCTGCGTGGCGGTCTGCCCGAGCCGCGCCCTGCATGCAGTGGGCCATGCCCCCGGCCTCAACTTTATCGAGCAGGATTGCATCCAGTGCGGCATGTGCGAAAAGGCGTGCCCCGAGCAGGCCATCGTGCTGATGCCCCGCCTGCAACCCGTGCCCGAGGCGCGCCGCGCCGTGCAGAGCCTTAAAGCCGAAGAGGCGGCCTGCTGCATTCGCTGTGGCAAGCCGTTTGCGCCGGCCTCCCTTATTCGCCGCATCCAGCAAAAACTGGCCGGTCACTCCCACTTCCAGAACGAGGCCGCCCAGCGGCTGCTGATGTGCGAGGACTGTCGGGTCAAGGATGTGTTTGCGGCGCTGGCGGCGGATCCCGTCTCCCAGCTCAAGGTGTGAGGGGCTCTGATGACTGAACAACGCAATGACTACCCGGAGGCGCCGGCAATGACCGACCTGGATCGCAATAGCGCCGACATGTACGCCCTGCTGGCGAGCCTCTGGCGCGCCGCCCCCCGTGGCGAGCAACTCGCCTGGCTGCAAGGCCTGCAAGCCATGCCCGGCCCCTTTGCCAGAGGACTGGGGCTGGTGCAGCTGGCAGCCAGCAGCCACCACGAAAACGAGCTTGCCGAGGAGTATCAGGATCTCTTTATCGGGCTGGGGCGCGGGGAGATAGTGCCGTTTGCCTCCTGGTATCTCACCGGCTCCTTGATGGAGCTGCCGCTGGCGGTGCTGCGCGCAGACCTGCAGTCCCTCGGTTTCGAGCGCCAGAGCGGGGTGTGCGAGCCGGAAGATCACCTGGCCGCCCTCTGCGAGGTGATGGCGGTGTTGATTGCCGAGCAGCACCCGGAGCGCAACCGCTTCTATGAGCGCCACCTTGCCCCCTGGGTACTGGCCTGCTGCCGCGATCAGCAACAGGCGAAAGGGGGCAGCTTCTACCGGGCGGTCGGGGCGCTTGCCGAAGACTTTTTCAAGCTGGAACAGGAACTGCGCCTGCCCTTTGGCAGCCCGGTGGTGACGCAGCCATGACGCTGCGCCACCCACTCATAGCAAAACCGGCTCACCGCAGCCGACCATAACAACAGAGGTCACAGAAAGATGAGCGATGAACAGCTGAAAGACCCGTCCCGCCGCAATCTGATCAAGGGGGTGGGGGTGGTTGCCACCATAGGCGTGCTGGCCGGTGCCACCGGCCGGGTGGTGGGCAAGGAGGTGCTGACCCACGACACCGAGCCGGACAAGGGTTATCGGGAGACCCCTCACGTTCACGACTTTTATCGCACCCTGCGCGGCACCGACTGAGCCGACTCAGTGAAGGAGAACTCATGAAACTGACGAAACGTGCCGAGCAGCCCCAGGCGGGCGAGCAGGGCAGCTTGCAAGGCGGTTTGCAAAATAATGGGGCCGCTCGCGGTCAGGGGCTGACCCGTCGCGCCTTTATGGTCAACTCAAGTCTGGTGGCCGGTGGCGCCGTGGCCGCCGGTTGGCTGGCGCCTGCCATGATGCAACGGGCCGAGGCCAAAACCGTGGCGGCCGAGGTGCCGGTCGAGGTGAAGCGCACCATCTGCTCTCACTGCTCGGTGGGCTGCGGCGTCTATGCCGAGGTGCAAAACGGCGTCTGGACCGGGCAGGAGCCGGCCTTCGATCACCCCTTCAACTTGGGCGGTCACTGCGCCAAGGGGGCGGCCCTGCGCGAGCACGGCCACGGCGAGCGTCGCCTCAAGTACCCGATGAAGCTGGTGGGCGGCAAGTGGCAGCGTCTGAGCTGGGAGCAGGCCATCGAAGAGGTGGGCAATGAAGTGCTGCGTCTTCGCAAGGAGTCCGGCCCCGACAGCGTCTACTGGCTCGGCTCCGCCAAGCACTCCAACGAGCAGGCCTACCTGTTTCGCAAGATGGCCTCCCTGTGGGGCACCAACAACGTGGATCACCAGGCGCGCATCTGCCACTCCACCACGGTGGCCGGGGTCGCCAACACCTGGGGCTACGGCGCCATGACCAACAGCCTGAACGACATGCACAACAGCAAGTCGATCATGTTTATCGGCTCCAACCCGGCGGAGGCCCACCCGGTCGCCATGCAGCACATCCTGCTGGCGAAAGAGCGCAACGGCTGCAAGATCCTGGTGGTCGACCCGCGCCGTACCCGTACCGCCGCCAAGGCGGACATGTACCTCTCCCTGCGTCCGGGCACCGACGTCGCCTTTATCTGGGGCATGCTCTGGCACATCTTCAAGAACGGCTGGGAAGACAAGGAGTTCATCCGCACCCGCGTCTACGGCATGGACGAGGTGCAAAAAGAGGTGGCGCGCTGGACCCCGGCCGAAGTGGAGCGGGTAACCGGCCTCAACGAACAGCAGGTTCATGGCGCCGCCAAGCTGCTGGCCGACAACCGCCCCGGCTGCGTGGTCTGGTGCATGGGCGGCACCCAGCACACCACCGGCAACAACAACACCCGTGCTTACTGCATCCTCGAACTGGCCCTCGGCAACGTGGGCAAGAGCGGGGCAGGCACCAACATCTTCCGCGGTCACGACAACGTGCAGGGTGCCACCGACTTTGGCGTCACCTCCGACTCCCTGCCCGGTTACTACGGGTTAGAAGAGGGCTCCTGGAAGCACTGGGCCCGGGTGTGGGACGTTGATTACGAGTGGATCAAGGCCCGTTTTGACAACAAGGCCTACAACGGCAAGCTGCCGATGAACAACAACGGCATTCCGGTCTCCCGCTGGGTGGACGGGGTGCTGGAGAACGCCGATCTCATCGAGCAGGGCTCCAACATCCGCGCCATGTTCTACTGGGGCCATGCGGTCAACTCCCAGACCCGCGGTCCCGAGATGAAGAAGGCGATGCAAAAGCTCGACATGATGGTGATTGTCGACCCGTACCCCACGGTCGCTGCCGTCATGAACGATCGTACCGACGGCGTCTACCTGCTGCCAGCCACCACCCAGTTCGAGACCTATGGCTCCGTCACCGCCACCAACCGCTCCATGCAGTGGCGCGACAAGGTGGTCGAGCCGCTGTTCGAATCCAAGGTCGACCACGAGATCATGTATCTCCTGAGCAAGAAGCTCGGCTTTGCCGATGAGCTGTTCAAGCACATCAAGGTGGAGAACAACGAGCCACTGCTGGAAGACATCACCCGTGAATACAACCGCGGCATGTGGAGCGTGGGCTACACCGGCCAGAGCCCGGAGCGGCTCAAGGCGCACCAGCAGAACTGGCACACCTTCCACAAGACCAACCTCAAGGCCGAGGGCGGCCCGGTCAGCGGCGAAGTGTACGGTCTGCCCTGGCCCTGCTGGGGCACCCCGGAGATGAAGCACCCCGGCAGCCACATCCTCTACGACACCAGCATTCCGGTCTCGGAGGGGGGCGGCGGTTTCCGCGCCCGTTTCGGCATCGAGTACCAGGGGGTGTCACTGCTGGCCGAAGACTCCTGGCCGAAGGGGAGCGAGGTGGAAGACGGCTATCCCGAGATCACCGCCGATCTGCTGAAACAGCTTGGCTGGTGGGATGAGCTGACCGAGGCCGAGAAAAAAGAGGCCGAGGGCAAGAACTGGAAGACCGACCTCTCAGGCGGCATCCAGCGGGTGGCCATCAAGCACGGCTTCGTGCCCTACGGCAACGCCAAGGCGCGCTGCGTGGTGTGGACCTTCCCGGATCAGGTGCCCAAGCACCGCGAGCCGCTCTACACCCCGCGCCGGGATCTGCTGGCCGACTACGCTACCTGGCCGGACGCCAAGAGCCTGTGGCGCCTGCCGACCCAGTACGCTTCGGTGCAGGAGAAGGACGTCAGCAAGGAGTTCCCGATCATCCTCACCTCCGGCCGTCTGGTGGAGTACGAGGGGGGCGGCGACGAGACCCGTTCCAACCCCTGGCTGGCAGAGCTGCAGCAGGAGATGTTCGTCGAGATGAACCCGGCGGATGCCAACGACGTCGGCGTGCGCGACGGTCAGGATGTGTGGGTGGAGGGGCCGGAAGGGGGCCGGGTCAAGGTGAAGGCGCTGGTGACCCCGCGGGTCAAACCTGGGCTCGCCTTTATGCCGTTCCACTTCGGCGGCCACTTCGAGGGCCAGGATCTGCGCGCCAAATATCCGGAAGGGTCAGACCCCTATGTGCTGGGAGAGTCGGTCAACATAGTCACCACCTATGGCTATGACCCGGTTACCCAGATGCAGGAGACCAAGGTCACCCTGTGCCGTTTTCGCCAAGTAGGAGCCTGATCTCATGGCCAGAATGAAATTCATGTGTGACACCAAGCGCTGCATCGAGTGCAACGGCTGTGTGACGGCGTGCAAGAACGAGAACGACGATGCCCTGGAGTGGGGCATCCAGCGCCGCCGGGTGGTGACCCTCAACGACGGCCTGCCGGGGGAGACCTCCATCTCGGTCGCCTGCATGCACTGCACCGACGCCCCCTGCATGGCGGTCTGCCCGGCCGACTGCTTCTATCACACCGACGACGGCATAGTGCTGCACAACAAGGATCTCTGCATCGGTTGCGGCTACTGCCTGTTCGCCTGTCCGTTCGGGGCGCCCCAGTTCCCGAAGACCGCCGCCTTTGGCGATCGCGGCAAGATGGACAAGTGCACCTTCTGCGCCGGTGGCCCGGAAGAGGATCACAGCGAGGCGGAGCGCCAGAAGTACGGTGCCAACCGCATCGCCGAGGGCAAGCTGCCCATGTGTGCCGAGCTCTGCTCCACCAAGGCGCTGCTGGCGGGGGATGCGCAGGTGATCTCCGACATCTTCCGTGAGCGGGTCGCCTATCGCGGCGCCAAGGAAGCGGGCTGGGGCAGTGGTGAAGAGCTGTTTTACGACGCCAGCAAGGCGGGCAAGGGAGGGGCGGCATGAAAACCTGGCTAATGGCCCTGTTTGCCGCCCTGCTGCTGGTGAGTACCGCCAGCTTCGCCGACGCCGAGAAAGAGGCGGTCGGCTTTGCCGGCGCCGACTACTGGCGGGCGGTGAAGGACGGGCAGGAGGGGGTGACCACCTCCCGCTCGCCGGAGCACGGGGTGCTCATCTCGGTGCCGGGCCAGCTCTGGTTCGAGGTGAAGACCAAGTGGGTGTCGCCGCTCGGTGCCATCGCCATCTTCGGGTCGCTCGCCATGTGCGGCCTGATGTACTGGGCGGTGGGGCCGACCAAGCTCTCCAAACCGCGCACCGGGCGCAAGCTCAAGCGCTGGAGCCGGCTGGATCGGGCGCTGCACTGGACCACGGCGGGCATGTTCCTGACCCTGTCCGGGTCAGGGCTGGCCATCATCTACGGCAAGCACTTCATCAAGCCGGTGGTGAGCATCGGGGTGTGGGAGAACTGGATCTGGTTCGCCAAGGTGTTCCACAACTACGTGGGGCCGCTCTTCTTCCTCTGCCTGATTGGAGTGCTCATCAAGTGGTTTCGCCACAACATCGTCAACATGGTGGACGTGCGCTGGTTCATGAAGGCGGGCGGCATGCTGGGGCCCCACAAGGGCAGTCACCCCTCGGCGGGCTTCTCCAACGGTGGCGAGAAGGCGATCTTCTGGCTGCTGATCTGGTTTGGCGGCATCGTGGTGGCGACCGGGCTGTTTCTGGACTTCCCCATCTTCGGCCAGCTGCGCCGCCAGATGGAGTGGGCCAGCTTCATCCACATCGTCGGCGCCCTGATCCTCATCTGTGGCTTCATCTTCCATATCTACATGGGCCTGTTCCAGCTGGAAGGGGCGCTGGAGGGGATGATCAGCGGCGAGGTGGACGAGACCTGGGCCAAGGAGCACCACGACCTCTGGTATGAAGAGGTGAAGCATCAGCTCGACCAGCCCGACACGGGCAAGTCAGGCGGGCGCTGACCGCGACATCAGGATGTAAAGAGAAGGGGCGCTGCGGCGCCCCTTTGTTGTGCCTGCCGCTCAGAGCGGCGGCTGCAGCGGCAGCCGGATGCGGTAGCAGAGCCCCTCGCCGGGCGGGCTGGTGACGGCGAGCTGACCGTGCAGGTTGTTCTCCACCAGGTTGTGGATGCGACAGGCGCTCAGCCCGCAGTGGCAGGGGGCGCCGCGCAGGGTGGTGAAGAAGGGCTCGAACAGGTGGGTCAGCTGCTCGGCCGCCATGCCGGGGCCGTTGTCCCGGTAGATCAGCAGCAGCTCGCTGCCGGCCCGCTCCACCTGCAGGGAGAGGCGGTGCTCCCCCGGCCCCTTGAAGGCGTGCTCCATGCTGTTCTTGATGAGCTCCTGCACCAGGTCGAGAAACAGCGACTCGGGGGCGGTCAGGGTGACCTCCTCGCCGCCCAGCTCGGCGTTGACCCTGGCGATGAGAAACTCGGGGGTGAAGGCCTGCAGCAGCTTGCGCAGGCTCTTCTGTACGGCAAAGGGGGTGGCGGGCAGTTCGGTCTGATCCCGGGTCAGCTCCTTGAAGCGGGTCACCAGCAGGGCGACCCGGCGCAGGCTGGATTCCACCAGCTCGGTGCCCTCCTTGATGTCGGTGAGCTGCTGCTGGAGCAGGCGCTGCCCCAGCATGCCGTTTTGCACCGCGCTGGCCAGCAGATCGCCGGCGCCGTGAATGAGGCTGGAGGCGGTGATGCCGATGCCGATGGGGGTGTTGATCTCGTGGGCGATGCCGGCGGTGAGCTGAAACAGGCTCTGGTAGAGCTGCACCTTGGCCTGCTGGCGTCCCAGCTCCTTGAGTCGCAGCTGGTTTTGCACCCGGGCCAGCACCTCGAGCTGGTGGAACGGCTTGGAGACATAGTCGCAGCCGCCGGCCTGAAAGGCCTGTTCGAGCGCCCCGATCCCGCTGTTGGTACTGATGAAGAGCACCGGCAGGCACCACTGGCCCGGCAACTGCTTGATGCGGCGGCACGCCTCGTAACCGTCCATCACCGGCATGTTGATGTCCATCAGCACCAGATCGGGGGGGAACTCGGTGGCGGCATCCACCGCCTGCAGGCCGTCGGTGGCCTCCCGCACCCGGTAACCCGCCTCTTCCAGCAGACTGCGCAAGATGTAGCGGTTGGATGCCATGTCATCGACGATCAGGATTTCACTCATCTGTTTGCTCTCTCCTGCCCCCGGGAACCTCTCCCTGCCGGTGGCCTGCTGTTGAGCATAGTTGGACGCTCTCTGTGGCGCGTGGCCGGTATGAGACCATCATCCACCTCGGCGCGGATTTTGGCCGCAGGGTATGCCCAAGCTCACAAAACTAAACAGGCAAACGTCATATGATTGATTTCATTATGAGTCTTGCTCTCCTGCCGAACGGCAATTTCACGTAAATCAAAGAGAATGACTATGGCTACCGGACAATATCTGCTGTGGAAAGATGCACAGGGACAAGATTTTCGCCCCGTCGCACTGACTGGCACCGATCTGCTCAACGATCGCAATCTCAACAAGGGCACCGCCTTTACCGAACAGGAGCGCGCCGACTTCGAGCTCGACGGCCTGTTGCCTCCCCAGGTGCAAACCTTCGAAGCCCAGCTGGATCGGGTCTATCAGGGCTTTCTGAGCGCCTGCAGCGACATCGAGAAGTATCAGAACCTGCGGGCATTGCAGGATCGCAACGAGACCCTGTTCTACGCCCTGCTGGCGCGCCACGTGGAGGAGATGACCCCCATCATCTACACCCCGACCGTGGGCAAGGCGTGTCAGGAGTTCAGCCACCGCTACCAGAAGGCGCGCGGCCTCTACATCACCCCGAAGAACGTCGATGACATGGGCTCCCTGGCCCGTCAGCTGGATGCCAAATCGGTGCGCATCATCGTCGTGACCGACAGCCAGGGGATCCTGGGGATCGGTGACCAGGGAGTGGGCGGCATGGGCATTCCCATCGGCAAACTCTCCCTCTATACCCTGGCTGCCGGCATTCACCCCGCCTGCTGCCTGCCCATCGCGCTCGACGTGGGCACCGACAATCAGGCGCTGCTGGATGATCCCATGTACCTGGGTCAGCCCCACAAGCGCATTCGTGGCAAGGAGTACGACGACTTCATCGACAAGTTCGTGGCCGGGGTCAAGCGCCACTTCCCGAACGCCGTGCTGCAGTGGGAGGACTTCAGCAAGTCCAACGCCTTCAACAATCTCTCCCGTTATCAGCAGTCGCTGCCGTCGTTCAACGACGACATCCAGGGCACCGGGGCCGTGGTGCTGGCGGGCATCATAGGGGCGGTCAAGGTCAAGGGCGAGACCCTGGGCCAGCAGAACTACCTGGTTTATGGCGCCGGTGCCGGCGGGGTCGGGGTGGCGGATCAGATCTGCGCGGGCATGATCCGCGAAGGGCTGGACCCGCAGGCGGCCCGCGATCGCATCTACATCCTGGATACCCAGGGGCTGGTGTGTGACAACCGCGAGGGGCTCGACGAGTACAAACGCCGCTACGCCAAGCCGGGCCTGCTGCTGGCCGGCTGGGACACCGAGGTGCCCGGCAAGGCCAACCTGACCGACGTGCTGCGTCACGTGCCGATCACCGTGCTGCTGGGCACCAGCGGCTCGGGCGGCGCCTTCAAGGAGGAGCACGTGCAGCTGATGCAAAAACACTGCGCGCGCCCCATGGTGTTCCCGCTCTCCAACCCGACCGCCAACTGCGAGGCGCTGCCGGACGACATCTATCGCTGGAGCAAGGGCAAGGCCATCGTCGCCACCGGCAGTCCGTTCAAGGATGTGCACTACGAAGGGCAGGAGTTCCGGGTCGGTCAGGGCAACAACGTCTTCATCTTCCCGGGGGTGGGTCTGGCGGCCATCGTCAGCCAGATCCGCGAGATCACGCCGGACATCTTCACCACCGCCGCCTTTGCGCTGGCGGAGTGCGTGAGTGAGGTGGACCTGGCCAAGGGGGCCGTTTATCCGCGCATTCGCGAGCTGCGCAACATCTCGGTGCACGTGGCGACGGCGGTGCTCAAGGACATAGTGCGGCGGGATCCTTCTCATCCGCTGATCGGTCAGGATCTGCAGCAGCACATCCTCAACCACATGTGGGAGCCGGTCTACCTGCCCTATCGCCGGGTATGATGGCCGTAAGCTTGCAGTTGCAATAGAAGAGGGGTGGCCACGGCCACCCCTCTTTTTTGTTACCTGAGCTGTCAGCCGCGCAGCGGCAGCCAGTGCCCCACCTTGCTGCGGCAGGCGGTGTCCTGCCACTGCTGACTGGCCTGGCCTATGTAGAGCTGCTCGCGGTAGTCGCGGCACCAGAGGCCGTTGGGGTGGCGAAAGGTGCGCAGTGGTGTGACGCTGCCCGAGTGGCGGTTGGCTGGGTTGAACCAGGTGAGGCTCTGGCCCTTGGGGCGGGTTTGCAGCGCCTCGGCCAGCGCCTGATTGGCCAGCGCCACGTCCTGCTTGTCCATCTGGTGATAGAGCGGGGCGGCTGGCTGGGTGACACAGGCGGACAACCACATTGCCAGGCAGATCAGCAGATAACGGTTCATGGTTGCACCTTGCTGTTGAACCCTTGCTGGATCAGCGCTTGCTCCTGCGCATCGGTCAGGGTCTGGCCGCGATCGTCTATCGTGCCGTCGCCCCGGATCTCGTTGCCGTTGTCGTCGACCGTGCCGTCGCCCCGGATCTCGTTGCCATTGGCGTCGACGGCGTCTACCCCCTTGTCGTCGACCGTGCCGTCACCCCGGATCTCGTTGCCGTTGTCGTCGACCGTGCCGTCGCCCCGGATCTCGTTGCCATTGGCATCGACGGCGTCTACCCCGTTGTCATCGAGGCCGTTGCCCAGGCCACGCCCGCCACCATGACGATCTCCGCCGCCGTGGCGGTCCCCTCCGCCATGCTGCTCACCACCGGCATGCCGAGCGCCCCCTGCATGCTGCTCGCCGCCGGCATGTTCCCCACCGCTGTTGTCCTCACCGCCATGGCTGCTGCCGCCATCGCTGTCATTGCCTCCACCACTGCTGCCGCCGCCATCGCTGTCGCTGCCTCCACCGCTGCTGCTACCGCCATCGTTGTCACTGCCTCCACCACTGCTGCCGCCGCCATCGCTGTCGCTGCCTCCACCACTGCTGCTGCCGCCATCGCTGTCGCTGCCTCCACTACTGCTACCGCTACCACCTCCGCCGCTACTTCCTCCTCCACCGTTTCCACTGCCATCGCCATCCTTGTTGTGAACGATCAGCCCATTGGCGACATAGCTGTGGCTGCCATCCAGGATCAGGTTGAACAGTGCGGTGGTGGGCGGGGCGTCAAGCCAGCAGAGGGACTCCACCAGCAGTGGGGTGGGGTGAGGTGCCAGCGCCAGGCTGCCTGCGCTGCCGTGTTCCGACCAACCCAGCAGATACATGCCGGTAAAGAGCGGCAGCACAGCGAGGGTCGGGTTTTCGCTGTGGGTCATGGCCGGGGTGATGGCCGCCCAGCCGCGGGTGGTCAGCAAGGGGTGTTCGGCGGTGAAGAAGGGGGCCAGCCGGTTGAGCCCGTACAGCCGGCGCGCTCCCAGTAGTACCCGCTCGACCGCCAGGATCCGGTTGCTGTGGCCATATTGATCCCGCACCCGTTCACCGACCCGCAGGGTCTCGATGGGACGTTCCTCCCCATCGGCCATCAGGATGCGGGTGCCGGCCACGAAACAGGACTTGGCATAGGCCTGATTCAGCTGCCATTGATGGTGGCTGAAGTCATAGCTCAGCGGGGTGGCAAACAAGGCCAGGGCGATGGCCGAGCCCACCAGCAGTCGACGCTGGCTGGGCTTGAAAGCGGGCAGTGACATGGGGGACTCCTTGTCCGGCTGGGTTCACGCCATCAAGTATAGAGGGGGCCGGTGGCGGGGCAGGGGCAACACCTGACAACAAAACCGCGTGGAAAAACGATTGGCGTCGGCGATAAAAGTGCGTAAAATCGCTTCCTCGATGCTTGTAGCAACGAATCCCGCCTAAAAAGCCAGTTTCATGCCCTCCCCAAGCAGTAAGAGGCAACAAATGACGCCGAATGGCTCATTCAGTGCCTTGAAAAAGTCTTGTGATAACTGAAAAGTGTCAAATATCCCTGTCAGTTATCAAAAAATTAAGGACATCCATGTTTTCCTTAGTCAAGCAAAGTGTCGCCGGGCTGCAAATCCTGTTTGTCGCCTTCGGTGCCATGGTTCTGGTGCCCCTGCTCACCGGACTGAACCCCTCCATGGCCCTGCTTGGCGCCGGTGTGGGCACCCTGCTGTTCCAGCTCTGCACCCGCCGCCAGGTCCCGATTTTCCTCGGTTCCAGCTTTGCCTTCATCGCCCCCATCATTTACGCCACCCAGACCTGGGGCCTGCCCTCCACCATGTTCGGTCTGTTTGCCGCCGGCTTCATGTACTTCATCCTGGCCGCGCTCATTCGCGTGCGTGGGATGGGCTTCGTGCACAAGCTGCTGCCGCCGGTGGTGATTGGTCCGGTGATCATGGTGATCGGTCTGTCGGTCGCCCAGGTGGCCTGCAACATGGCGATGGGCCGCGCCGGTGGTGAGCAGGTCGTGCCAGCCTCGGTTGCGCTGACCCTGGCCGGCATCTCGCTGGCGGTGACCCTGATTGCGGCGGTGTTCTGCAAGGGCTGGATCAAGCTCATTCCCATCCTCTCCGGCGTCATCGCCGGTTACGTGGCCGCCGTGCTGATGGGTCAGGTGAGCTTCGATGGCATGGTGAACGCCCCCTGGTTGGCGCTGCCCCACTTCGTGACCCCCGAGATCAACTGGGCTGCGGCGCTGTTCATGCTGCCGGTGGCCATCGCCCCCTGTATCGAACACATCGGCGGCGTGCTGGCCATCGGTGGCGTGACGGGCAAGGATTACACCAAGAACCCGGGTCTGCACCGCACCCTGGCCGGTGACGGCATCGGCGTCTGCTTCGCCGGCTTCATCGGTGGTCCCCCCGTTACCACCTACGCCGAAGTGACCGGCGCCGTGATGATCACTCGCAACTTCAACCCGGTCACCATGACCTGGGCCGCGGTGTTCGCCATCATTCTGGCCTTCTTCGGCAAGTTCAACGCTCTGCTCACCTCCATCCCGATGCCGGTGATGGGCGGCATCATGCTGCTGCTGTTCGGATCCATCGCCGCCATCGGTCTCAAGACCCTGGTGGAGTCCAAGGTGGATCTGGGGCTGTCGCGCAACATCGCCATCGTGGCCGTGACCCTGACCGTGGGTGTCGGTGCGCTGGAGATGAAGATCGGTGACTTCGCCCTGGCGGGCGTGGGTCTGGCCTCGGTGGCCGCCATCCTGCTCAACCTCATCCTGCCCCAGCACTCCGAAGAGGGGGCCATGGAGAGCGCCAAGGATTAAATCCCTGCGTTGACTTGCATTGAGATGATGAAAAAGAGGCCACCCCAGGGTGGCCTCTCTGTTTTGTCGGTGCGCCGGGCTCGGGGCTAAGTGCTCAGAGCTCAGGGCGCCAGCGTCAATACCCGCACCCACATGGCCCCTTCGCCCACCGGCTGGCGTGCCTGCAGGGTCAGGGCGCCGCTGGCCGGATCGATGCGGTGCAGCGCCAACTGGTGGGAGGCTTGCCCTGCCGCCAGTAGCCAGCGGCCCTGCCCGTCGATGGCAAAGCCGCGCGGCATGGTTTCGGTGGGGAAGTGGCCGACCACGCTGAGCTCGCCATCTGGCGCAATGGCGAACTGGGTCAGCAGGCTGCTGGCCCGCTCGCTGCTGTAGAGAAAGCGTCCATCCTGCGTCACGTGTAGATCTGCGCCCCAGTACTCCCCCTGATATCCGGCGGGCAGCATCTCCAGACTCTGGCACAGTGTGATGCCGCCATCGGCGCTGTGTCGGTAGCGGTTGATGGTGCAATCGAGCTCGTTCAGGCAATAGAGGTCGCCATTGCTTGGATGCAGCGCCAGATGGCGCGGGCCGGCGCCGCTGGCGGTCTGCAGATCCCCCAGCGGATGGGGGCGCAGCCGACCCTCCCGGCAGAGCACGAAGCGGCGGATACGGTCCTCCTTGAGGCAGGCGACCAGCACCTCCTGCTCGCCCTGGCCATCGGCGGCCAGCAGGGTGACCGAGTGGGCGGCCTGCAAGCCGTCGAGCTGCTGGTGGGGCGGTGCTGCCCGACTGGTGCTGCCGATGGCGGAGACGGTGACGTGATTGAAGGCATAGGATGCTGCCAGCAGGAAGCGGCCGTCGGCCGAGATGGCGGTGTGGGAGGCGCTGCCCGCCAGCGGCGCCGAGCCCGGCTCGCTGAGTCGGCCATCCACACCAATCCGGTAGCTGATGAGCGCAAAATCGGGCCGCACGGCGGCATGGAGCCAGTGTCCGTCCGGGCTGATCACCAGCGGCTGGACCTGGCCCGGGGTGTCGACCACCTGCAATGGCGCGAGCTCCCCGTGCCCGGCCAGGGCGAATACATGGATTTGCTGGCTGGCGGGACTCGCCACATAAACGACCTGCTGCATCTGCTCTCTACTCCTTGTCATGGGCAACGGCGGTCATCTTATCCTCTTTCGGGCCTGCTCTGGCCTACTCTTTTGCCCGCCCCGGGCAGACCACCTGACGGGCCTTGAGGTGATAGAGCTCCACCTGCGGGTGGCTGAAGAAACCCACTTCCCACGGGTTCTTCTGCACGAAAGCGGCGCGGATGGGTTCGAACAGCGGGTGATCCTGCGGGATCTGGTAGGCATCGGCGGCGATGATGGTGTAGTTCCACTCGATGGCGCGGGTGTAGGTGAACACCGCCCGCGAGTCGATGGCGAAGTGGCAGCGGCCGTCGCGCTTGAGCAACTGCGACTTGAAGGTCTCGGGGAAGGTGATGAAGAAGATATCGTCCTCATCGGAGGAGAGAAACGCCAGCACTGTGGTGTGTGGCTGGGACTGGGCCCGGGTCACCAGCACCCCGATCTTGTTCTCCACTTCGCGCAGGTCAGGCACCGGCAGGCCGGTGAGCGGGGTGACCGGCAGCTCGCGGGCGGGGCGTTCATCGGCCGGATGTTGATAGTCCGGCCGGGCGAAGCCATAGACCACCCGGTTGCCGTACCAGAGCTCGAACTGCAGCGGGGTGACCTGCACCTTGTCCGGGGCGGTTTTTGTTATCACCCCCTTGTAGGAGACGCGGTAGATGCTCAAGGAGGCGTCGTACTCGTCGACCCCGGTGCGGTTGTCCAGATGCAGGGTGATCTTCTCCCCCACCGCCAGCTGGTGCCCCTTGGGAAAGCTCAGTAGCAGCTCGTCGCCGGCCTGGATCTCGACCCCGCAGATGTAGACGCCGGTCTCCTTGCTGGCGGGGTCGACATAGGTGGCGGCCACCCCGAGCAGGGGAGAGCCGAGAAAAGAGAGCAGAGTGGGTTGGGAACTCATTGGCGCACCTTGGCAAATGTGGGGGTTGGCCCCTCAGTGTATCGCGGCCGACCTCGATTGGCAGGTCGGCGAGCAGGGGATAAGCGCTTCAGGCTAGCGGCAAACGGTGTCCCATTCTGGCCGGCACGTCACAAAACCAGCGTAGATGGCTGGCCGCCGACCATAAAAAAGGCCCCTTGCGGGGCCTTCGAATGGCATGGCGTGCTGCCTTAGCCGGGCTGGGCACCCGGCAGGGCGGGAGGCTGGGCGGAGTCGGACTCCACCTTCTGCTCTTCGCCCTTCATGTTCTTGATGTAGACGTCCATCTGGTTGAACGCGATCTCGATGCCGTTGGCCTTGAACAGGGCGTCGATCTTGCGGTTCAGCTCATCCACCGCCGGGTTGCGATCGCCGAGCTCGCTCACGAAGAAGCGCAGCTCGTGATCCAGGGTGCTGGGGCCGAAGGTGAGGAAGTAGACGATGGGGGCCGGGTCTTTCAAGACGCGGCTGTTGTCGTCCGCCGCCTGTTTCAGCAGGGTACGGGTCAGCTCCAGATCCGAGCCGTAGGCCACCCCTACCCGCACGATGACGCGGGTGACGGTGTCGCTCAGTGACCAGTTGATCAGCCGTTCGGTCATCAGCACCTTGTTGGGGATGATCACCTCCTTGCGGTCGAAGTCGGTGATGGTGGTGGCGCGGATGCGGATCTTGGAGACGGTGCCGGAGAAGGTACCGATGGTGACGGTGTCACCGATCCGTACCGGACGCTCGAACAGTATGATGATGCCGGAGACGAAGTTGCCGACCACCTCCTGCAGACCGAAACCGATACCGACCGTCAGACCGGCGGCGAGCCACTGCAGCTTGTCCCACTGCATACCCATCAGGGAGAGGGCGGTGAGGGTACCGACCCCGATCAGCACGTAGTTGAGCATGGTGGTGATGGCGTAGGCCGTGCCCTGGGCCAAACGCAGCTTGGAGAGCACCAGCACCTCCAGCAGACCCGGCAGGTTGCGGGCCAGCGACCAGGCCGCTCCCAGCATGAAGATGGCGGTCAGCACATCGCTCAGGCTGACGGGGTAGAGCACCGCATTGGCGCCGGAGCCCACGCTCTTGTGCCACAGCACCATGCTGTCGAGGTAGGAGAAGACCGCCACCAGATCGGACCAGAGCCAGTAGAAGGCGACGCCGAACACCAGCAGCAGCACGGTGCGGGTCAGACGCAGGGACTGCTGGCTGACATCCTCCAGATCCATGGGCTGCTCTTCGATGGACTCACCCCCTTCCGCATCTTCCGAAGACTTGTGCTCGCGCTTGGCCACCGCACGGCGATAGGCCAGACGGCGGGCCGCCAGCTCCAGCCCGCGCAGGGCGGTACGGTAGACCAGGCTCCAGATGATGATGAGGTAGAAGGATTCGATCAGCCGGCCGGTCAGCTTGAGGGCGGTGTAGTAGTAACCCAGTCCCACCAGCACCATCAGCGCCACCGGTGCCAGCGCCAGGGCGATGGCGGTGATGGACTGCTGCATGCTCGCCTCGCCCTTGATGCGGGCGCGGGAGATGGGGAACACCAGGTAGGCGGCCAGCCCCAGCAGGGCCAGGGTCAGCGCCTGACCCACCACGTCGTTGCCCAGCGATGAGGGTTCTACCACTGCCTTGGTCGACAGCATGATGAGCGGCAGCAAGGGCACCCACAGGTAGCGCATGCTGGTGCGCTTGGCCTGCAGTTCGGCTCTGGCAATGCGGAAATGGGTCTCGGCAATGCCGCCCGGCCTCATCACCGCCAGATAGACGCTGAACACCAGGTAGCCGAGCGCCAGGTTGAGGGTGATCTGGAAAATCAGCTTGGGACTGAGCAGGCCGCAGTAAGTGAGCCAAAGACCGGCGGCCAGAATGAACAGGCTGCCCGGCAGGCGCTGCAGCACGGTAAACAGCAGGGCACGCGGGGTGTGCCACTGGCTGTCCTGGCGAAAACGCCCCAGATCCTTGGTGATCTTCTTCTGCCGCTCCACCAGCGCCGGGCGCTTCCAGATCAGCAGACCGCCCACCAGCAGCAGCGGGAAGGCGAGCAGGGAGACGGGCAGCAGCATCTCGCCCCAGCCGCTCCAGTCCGGTTTCAGCACCCAGTCGGAGGCCTGCTTGTAGGCCTGGGCCGGCCAGTTGATGAACCACTTGCCATCGATGGGCTTGTTGCTGCTCACCCAGAAGATGTGCTGCTGCAGGGTAAATTCGATGGAGGAGTAGATCCGTGCCAGCTGCTGCTGAGTCAGCTGCAGGCTGATGGCGTTGGTCAGCTGGGCATCCAGCTGGCGGTTGAGCTGGTCGAGCAGGCTGATGCGGGTGTCGAGCAGCTTGGAGA
This sequence comes from Aeromonas sp. QDB39, assembly GCF_027707585.1. Classification (NCBI taxonomy): domain Bacteria; kingdom Pseudomonadati; phylum Pseudomonadota; class Gammaproteobacteria; order Aeromonadales; family Aeromonadaceae; genus Aeromonas; species Aeromonas sp. QDB39. Next base: position 81,997 of record NZ_JAPCIV010000011.1, read on the forward strand.
GGCTGGTTCTGTCCTCCTCGCTCACCGGCTCGCTGCTGTTCGCGATCAGGTTGTCCAGATACTGGGTCTTCTGGAACAGCTGGTCGCGCTGCTGGCTCAGCTCGAACTGGGCCAGGTGCAGGTCGGCGATCTGCTCTTCCAGGTTCTTCACCAGCGTGGAAGGCGATGACTCCAGCTGCTGGTAGAGCTGGTAGAGAATGCGTGACAGCAGCAGGTTGCCCTTGAGCATCTGCACCTGTTCGTTGAGGTTGCGCTCGGTCTGGGTGCCGCGCTCCAGCCAGCTCTTGGCCTGCAGGTTCTTCTGTACCAGCGAGTTGAGGTTGGTGGTGGCGCTGACCAGCTGCTGGCTGAGCTGATGGTTGAGCTCCTGCTCTTTTTGTACCAGCGGATTGTCATCCGCGGCGACCAGCTCGCCGGTCTGTTCGGCGGTCTTTTCGGTGTCACCGAGGCGCTTGGCACTGCTCTGCTCTTGCAGCAGTTGCAGCTTCTGCTCTTCGCTCGCGAGGCGGGCGCTCTGGTAGTCGCGCTGCTTGACGGCGAGATCCTGCATGCTGGTGCGGTTGTCCAGCTGCTGTTGCAGGTTGGCCAGTTGCAGCTCCTGCAAGGCCAGCTCGGCGCCCAGCTTCATCTTCTCGGCACCGCTCACCCCATCACCGGCGTTGAGGCGGGTACGGATCTCCTGGCTGCGCTGATAGGCGCGGCTCATCAGGGCCTGGGCCCGTTCCGGCAGGGTTTGCAGGCTGGTGATCTGGCTGCCGATGGTGCCGAGGGCTTCCTGGGCATCCTGCATGTTGGCCATGACGTCGGGCTGGCGACTCTCCAGCTCGCTCAGGCTCATGCTGGCGTATTCACTCTTGATCTGCTCGGCACTCTTGTTCTGGGTCAGGGCATCGAGCTTGGCGCTGATGTCCCTGAGCTCGGCCGGCAGAGAGCGGATGCGCTCGCTCTGGCTCTTGGCCTTGCTCTTCTCCTTCTCGATGCTGTCGAGCAGGGTGAGGGTGTCGGTCAGGAATTTCTGGTCGGCCTGCTGGCTGACGGTGAGGGTATCAGACTTGCCAAGGGCATCGAGCGCCCGCTGCACACTGGCACGTGAGGGCACATCCTGCGCCATGGCCTGCGGGGCGCAGAGGCTGACGAGTAAGCAGAGCAGCGGCAACAGGGTGGCCGAGGCTCTTTTGAAGCGTGTTGAGAGCATAAAACTTCCGGGTTATTACGCGATATTTGGGAATTTTCCCACTTGGATTAAATCCGCGTGGATTCTAACACCGGGCAGGAATGGGCAGCAGGGGGGCAGATAAAAAAAACGGCGCCCGCAGGCGCCGTTTTCAGCTTGTTCAGTTCCGATTAAAGAACGTGAACAGAAGCGGTGTTGGTGGTGCCGCTCGGTACCAGGGCACCGGAGACCATGACAACCACGTCACCCTTCAGACCCATGCCGCTGGCCAGCGCCGCTTCTTTACCGATGCGATAGAAATCGTCGGTGGAGGCGATGCTGTCAACCACGTGAGCAACCACACCCTTGGTCAGTACCAGCTGGGCAGCGGTCTTCTTGTTGGTGGTGATGGCCAGGATCCAGGCTTTCGGGAAGTACTTGCGGATGGCCTTGGCAGACTTGCCGCCTTCGGTGGCAACCACGATCAGCGGGGCGTCCAGCTTCTCGGAGGTCTCTACCGCGCCTTTACATACGGCTTCGGTGATGCGCAGCTTGTTGCTGTCGTTGGCAGCAGACAGGTTGGACGGCATCACGGCATCGGTACGCTCGCAGATGGTGGCCATGATGGTCACGGCTTCCAGCGGGTATTTGCCCTTGGCGGACTCACCGGACAGCATGACTGCGTCGGTACCGTCCAGGATGGCGTTGGCCACGTCGCCGGCTTCGGCGCGGGTCGGACGCGGGTTCTTGATCATGGAGTCCAGCATCTGGGTAGCGGTGATGACCACTTTGCGGGCTTTGTTGCACTTCTCGATGATCATCTTCTGGGCGAAGATAACTTCTTCAACCGGGATTTCGACACCCATGTCGCCACGAGCAACCATGATGCCGTCGGAAACAGCCAGGATCTCGTCGAAGTTGTCCAGGCCTTCCTGGTTTTCGATCTTGGAGATGATCTGGATGTTCTCGCCACCGTGGGCTTTCAGGTGCTCACGAATTTCCAGCACGTCTTCTTTCTTGCGAATGAAGGAGGCGGCAACGAAATCAACGCCTTGCTCGCAACCGAAGATCAGGTCGCGCTTGTCTTTCTCGGCCAGGGCCGGCAGCTTGATGGAGACGCCCGGCAGGTTGATGCCCTTGTTCTCGCCCAGATCGCCGTTGTTCAGTACTTTACAGATGACTTCGCGCTCGGTGATCTCGATGACGTCCAGACCGATCAGGCCATCGTCAACCAGGATGCGGTTGCCGACGCGCAGGTCGTTGGCGAAACCGGCATAGGTCACGGCTACTTTGTCTTTGTTGCCAACCACGGTCTGGTCGGTGGTGAAGGTGAAGGTCTGGCCAGCGACCAGGGCAACGTCGTTGCCGCCTTCCAGCTTGATGGTACGGATTTCCGGACCCTTGGTGTCCAGCAGAATGGCTGCGTGCTTGCCGGTTTCGGCCATGACAGCGCGCAGGTTGCTGATGCGACCACCGTGCTCGGCGTAGTCGCCGTGGGAGAAGTTCAGGCGCATGACGTTCATGCCGGCGTCCAGCATCTTGGCCAGCATTTCTTTGGATTCGGTCTTGGGACCGATGGTGCAGACGATTTTGGTCTTTTTCATGTCAGTCTTCATGGTTAAGGAGTTTCCGCCGTGCAATATACACCAGTTTTTGGATACTTTTTATGATCCAGAAACAACGTTTTGACCAGATAACGTTTTCTTTTCAGGGATAACGTTTTCCTCCTGGCTACTTTTTAGGGCATAAATTAACTGGTCCGCGCAGATTTGGCATAAATGTCGCCATATGTATCTCGGCGCCGGCCCGCCTCGTCAGATGTTGTAAAATGACGATCCCGTCCCGTCATCAAACCGTCATCGGTCCTCGACAAGAATAGACACTCTGCTGCCACCGTAGTGCCGCGAAGAGTGTCGCAAGATGGCCCCTTATCTGTTGCTGTTGTCCGTTGCCCTGCTGGGCGTGCAGGCGCTGCCCGCCAGCTGCTGGCCGGCGGATCCCGCTCCTCGCGATGGCGCGCTGCGCGCGTTCGAGCGCCTTGAAATGCACCAGGCCCAGGCCGCCACGGCCCGCGCGCAGCAAGGCTTGCCGCACCCCAATACCCCGCTTGACGGGGTACATCGACGGTCCTGAGCGGCAGATGCAGAGACACAAGAGGGAGGCCTGGCCTCCCTCTTGTTTTAGGTGCGTCACCTCGCCTTGGCGGCTCAGTTTATCTTGCCCATCTCGATGGCGAAGCTGGTGGCCAGCTGGGCGAACTTGAGGGCGTGGGCAGCCGAGGGATCAGAGTTTTGCAAGGTGTCCTGGGCGGTGTGGATGTTGGGGTTGTAGTCGTTGAAGCGCGACTCGAACGGCATGGCGGCCGGGTAGCCCTGATTGTGCCAGGAAGCGTGATCCGAGCAGCCGTAACCGCAACTGTCATAGCCGTAGCGGATCTGGGGCAGATAGGCGTCGAGCAGCTGGGCCAGATAGCCGGTCAGCCCCTTGTCGGTGTAGTCGGTCATGAAGACGATATCTTCCGCTGAGCCCTGGTAGTTGGTCATGTCCAGCTGCAGCGCCGCCAGTACCTTGGTGTTGGCCGCCTTGTAGCGGGTGGCGATGTCCTTGGAGCCGCGCAGCCCCACCTCTTCCGCCGCATAGCCGATGAACTGTAGGGTGCGCTCCGGCTGGCGGCCCTGCTCGGCGATGACCCGCAGCACTTCGGTCAGGGTGGCGATGCCGGAGGCATCGTCATCGGCGCCGGGGGCCAAGGTGCGGCTGTTGGGGGCCGAGCCCGCGGTGGAGTCGAGGTGACCACCGAGCACCACCACTTCGTCCGGGTAGCGGCTGCCCTTGAGGGTCAGCACCACGGATTGCTGCGGATAGCCGCTGTGCTTGACCCGACTGACGCTGGCCCAGGGCAGGGTGGCGCTCAGGGTCTGCCACTGGCCGGCCACCCAGTCCGCCGACTGCACCCCTGTGGTGGTGGTGTAGTAGCGGTTGCGCCAGCTGGCGAGCTGGCTGATGGTGCCGACTATGTTGCCCTGATCCAGATAGGGCAGCAGCCGGTTGACGCTGGCCCCCTGGGTCAGCGGCGGGGCGCTGAACAGGTTCTGGCTGATGGGCTGGGCCATGCTCTGCAGGGCGTCGGCCAGGGTGCTGTGCACCACATAGCCGCCGCAGCGCTGGTGCCCTTCGTGCATCAGGTGGGAGAGGGTGCCAAGTTCGCTCGCCTCGACCTGGGCCAGCTGGACCGGGGCGCCGCTGGCGCTGAACAGGGGGGCCAGCTTGGCCTTGACCTGCTTGAGCTCGACGCCGCTGTCGGCACCGACCGTGATCCAGACGGGCTCGGCGGCCTGTACGGCGAGGGGCAGCAGGGGAAGCAAGAGGGCGGTCAACAAGGGTTTCATAGCGGATCCTTCCAGAGTGAGTTGCAGGCATGTGTGCCAAGTGGGTGTCATAAGACGACTGGCCCAGTCTAGCCAAGGTAGCTGACCGGCGAATTTGCCCATCTGGCGCGACCCTACCCCCGTCCGGTGGGGGCCGCTGCAGGATCTGCTGTCTACTGCGTCCCGCTGGGGGTAACCGCTGGAGCTTTGTGCTGGCGAGGGGAAGCTGTGCAGCGTGCCCGCCGCAGAGGCGGTGCACAGCCCTGACCTGGGGGGCTGACAAAGGGAGTCAAATTGTGCCATATCGGCGCGAGACGCCGGCGGGCATGGGTGGGGAGGGGCCTGGGTACCCAGAAGCTCGGGTGTAAAAAGAGGCGTAAAAAAGAGGGGCCAAAGCCCCTCTGGTTCACTGGATGGCGGTTTATGCGGTGGCCTGTGCCAGCATGCCGAGGGCTATCTCCCGCTCGCCCATGATCACCTTGTCCGCCCCCTGCTTGGTGAGGAAGCTCACCTCGTCGTCGCTGTGGGCACGGGCAATCACCCGGATCGCCGGGTTGATGAGCTTGGCCTGGGCGATGGCCTCGCCGGCCTCGAAGCTGTTGGGGATGGCCACCAGCAGCCAGCTGGCGTCGGTGATGGCGGCGCGGCACAGCACCTCGTCATCGGCCACGTTGCCGTTGACGTGGGGAATGTCGGCCTGGCGCAGGCTCTCCAGCCGGTGCGGATCCTGCTCGATCACCACCAACTCGCGCCCGGCCTGCTGCAGGCCGCTCACCAGCAGGCGGCCGACCCGGCCATAGCCCACCAGTATGGTGTGGGCCTTCATCTCCACCGCCGGGCATTTGCACTCTGCCAGCACCTTAGCGTTGTCGGCGTCCGGGTGTTTCTCCAGGTAGCGCTCGACGGCGTTGAACACCAGCGGGTTGAGCATGATGGAGAGGCTGGCGCCTACCAGGATCAGGTCACGGGCCCCTTCCGGCACCAGCTTGAGCACGATCGCCAACCCGATGAGGATGAAGGAGAACTCGCCGATCTGGGCCAGGCTGGCGGAGATGGTGAGGGCGGTGCGCCGGCTGTAGCGGAACAGTCGCACAATGGCGTAGGCCGCCGCCGACTTGCCGAACATGATGATGAACAGGGTGGCCAGCACCGCCAGCGGCTCGGTCAGCAGCACCGCCGGGTTGAACAGCATGCCCACCGAGACGAAGAACAGCACGGCGAAGGCGTCCTGCAGCGGCAGGGTGTTGTTGGCGGCGCGGTGGCTCAGCTCGGAGCGGTTCATGACGATGCCGGTGAAGAAGGCGCCGAGGGCGAAGGAGACGCCAAACAGCTTGACCGCGCCGAAGGCGATGCCGAGCGAGCAGGTCAGGACCGCCAGGGTGAACAGCTCGCGCGAGCCGGTGCTGGCGGTGTGGGCCAGCAGCCAGGGAATGAAGCGGCTGCCCACCACCATCATCAGCGCCACGAACAGGCTCACCTTGCCGAGGGTCCAGCCCAGATCCAGCGCTATGCTCTGCCAGCTCAGGGTCTGCTCGCCGAACTGGATGTCCGCAATGATCGGCAGCATCACCAGCGCCAGCACCATCACCAGATCCTCGACGATAAGCCAGCCGATGGCGATGCGCCCCTGCAGGGTTTCTAGATTCTGGCGGCTCTCCAGCGCCCGCAGCAGCACCACAGTACTGGCGGTGGAGAGGGCGAGGCCGAACATCAGGCCGGCGACCGGATCCCAGCCCAGCAGGGAGGAGAGCCCCATGCCGAGCAGGGTGGCGACCGCGATCTGGGCGATGGCGCCGGGGATGGCGATCCGCTTCACCGACATCAGATCGCGGAAGGAGAAGTGGAGCCCCACCCCGAACATCAGCAGGATCACCCCCAGCTCCGCCAGCTCGGGCACCAGCTTCATGTCGGCCACATAACCCGGGGTGAAGGGGCCCGAGATCACCCCAGCCGCCAGATAACCCACCATGGGGGAGATCTTGAGGCGCTGGGCAAACATGCCGAGGATGTAGGCCAGCACGAAGCCGCCGACCAGGGTGGTAATCAGGGGAAGGGAGTGGTCCATGTCGTCACCTCGCTAATGGCAGTCAGGGGGCTACCAGATCACCGCGCGGGCGAAGAGGGCAGCTGTCAATGAGCAGGGGGCGAAAGAGACAGATGCTGGCCGCATGCACAGAGGGTGTGTCTGGGGGACAACAGTTGCCGTTTCTGTTGAAAAATAATACGTTTTTGGTAGAAAAACAATATTTATCCACATTTAAGACTTAATTTGCGATTAAAACTGTATAAGTGGCTGTTTTGAGGTGAAAGCGCGCTTCTCTGGCGGTCAGGCTGGCAACAGTAATCAATCGGTGATGGTTTTTCTGGTCGCAGCTGGAGGAGGGAGGAGCACAAAAAAGCGGCCGGTCGGCCGCTTCACTGCGTGGGGTTCCGAGTGCAGATGTAGCCGAGCTCACTGGCCCTTGGCGATCCCCTCCCGGCGCGGATCGGCGGCGCCAAGCCAGCCATCGGCGTTGCGCTGCACGCCCTGCAGGCCCGAGGTCTGCTCGCTCAGCACCACCTCGTGCCCCTTCGCCTTGAGCGCCTCGACCACCGCGGCCGGGGTGCGGCCCGCCTCCAGCTCGGTGGGACCGTTGCGACTGCCGAAGTTGGGCAGATTGATCGCCTGCTGCAGGTTGAGCCCCCAATCCTGGGTGCCCAGCAACGTCTTGCCCACGTAGTTGATGATGGCGGAGCCCCCCGGCGAGCCCAGGCTCATCTCCAGCTCGCCGCTGCTCTTGTCAAACACCAGCAGGGGGGACATGGAGGAGCGCGGCCGCTTGCCCGGCTCCACCCGGTTGGCCACCGGCAGCCCGGCGGCGTCCAGCGAGGTGAAGGAGAAGTCGGTGAGCTGGTTGTTGAGCAGGTAGCCGTTGACCATCAGCCGCGAGCCGAAGCCGTCTTCGATGGAGCTGGTCATGGAGACCGCCATCCCCGCCTTGTCGACGATGGAGACGTGGCTGGTGGAGGGGAGCTCAGGGGTAGCATCCTGGCCGCGAGCCGGCGCCAGCGGCGGGGTGCCCGCTTTGGCCAGGCCCATGGAATGCTCGCCGATGAGGGCGCCGCGCCGGGCCAGATAGTGCTTGTCGAGCAGGCCGCTGACGGGGACCGCCACATAATCGCTATCCGCCACGTACTGGTTGCGATCGGCAAAGGCGAGCCGCGCCGCCTCGCTGTAGAGGTGGATCGCCTCGGCGGAGGCGACCGGCTGGCCCTGCTCCCCTTGCACCGGCTTGAGGGCCGCCATGTCGCGGCTCTCCAGCATGCCGAAGATCTGGCCGAGTGCAATGGTGCCGGACGAGGGGGCCGGGAAGCCGCACACCCGGCTCTGGCGATAGTCAAAGCAGAGGCCGTCGCGCAGCTTGGCGCGGTAGCTGGCGAGATCGACCGCACTCAGCACCCCGGGGTTGGTCGGGTGGGCGTGCACCTTGGCCACCATGGCCTCGGCCAGCGGGCCGCGATAGAAGGCGTCCGGCCCCTGGCTTGCCAGGGTTCGCAGTACCTTGGCCAGCGCCGGGTTGGTCAGTCGGGTTCCCGCCGCTTTGGGGCTGCCGTCGGCCTGATAGAAGTAGGCCCGTGCGTCCGGGTCCTTGGCAAGGTAAGGGTCCTTGGCCAGCAGCGCGGCCAGCCGCGGGCTTATCACGAATCCCTGCTCCGCGAGGGTGATGGCGGGCTCGAACAGCGCAGCCCACGGCAGCTTGCCGTAACGCTGGTGGGCCAGCGCCAGCGCCCGCACCGTGCCGGGGGCGCCCACCGAGCGCCCGCCCACCACGCCGTCGTAGAAGGCCATCGGCTTGCCATCCTTCATGAACAGCTGATCGGTAGCGGCGGCGGGGGCCGTCTCGCGGCCATCCACCGCCGCGACTTTCTGGCCATCCCACACCAGCATGAGGGAGCCGCCACCGATGCCGGAGGATTGCGGCTCCACCAGGGTCAACACCAGCTGCACCGCGATGGCGGCATCCACCGCGCTGCCACCGGCCTGGATCATCTGGTAGCCCGCTTCCACCGCCAGCGGGTTGGCGGCAGCCACCATGAAGTCGCGGCCTTGCCAGCCTTGTTTGTCCTGCCAGCCGCTGGCGGCCTCCGGCGCGATCAGGGTGTGGGCGGGGGGAGTTTGCAGGCTCTGCTGAGCGGCGCAGCCGGCCAGCAGTGCGAGGGCGATGGCCAGCCCCAGTGGTTTGCGCAACATGACACTCTCCTTGTCTGTTTTATGAGCATGAGTGGTGGACTATGTCACGATTGGCGCTAATGGCTCAAGTTGTTGAATCAGATCAACAAGTTACTCATCTATCAACAAGTCACGCCGGCGTACGTCCATAAAAAAACCGCCCGGAGGCGGTTTTTTGCAATCAGGCTGAGCCAAGTCGCTTAGATGGACTGCTCTTCACCGCCCAGGGCGGCAAACAGGGCCGGGATGAACTGGGCCAGCTCGGCGGTGACCAGGGCGAAGTCGGCATCCAGACGGGCGGCCGGATCTTCGCTGGTGACGTCATCGTTCTGCTCGCGCAGCTCTTCGCTGAATTTCAGGCGCTTGATGGAGAGATCGTCCCCCAGCACGAAGCTCAGGGTTTCGCCCCAGTTGAGGGCCAGCTTGGTGACCAGCTTGTCGTTGGCTAGGTGGTTCTTGATCTCGTCCGTCATCAGATCCTGCTGCTTGCAGCGGATGATGCCGCCGTGCTCCATGGCGCTGCGCAGCTCGGCCTCGTCCTCCAGGGTGAAGGAGGCGGGCAGGTTGCCCTCGTTCAGCCACTCGGTCATGGTGATCTCGGGCGGGTTCTTGAGGGCCACCGGTACCACCGGCAGGGTGCCGATGGATTTGCGCAGCAGGGCCAGCAGGTCGTCCGCCTTCTTGGCGGAGCCCGCGTCCACCACCATCAGGTTGTCGGCCGGATTGATCCAGGCGAAGGTCTGGCTGGTGCGGCTGAAGGCGCGCGGCAGCAGGGTGTGGAGGATCTCCTCCTTGAGCGCTTCCTTCTCTTTCTTCTTGAGGGCGCGGCCCTGCTCGAACTCGATCGCTTCTACCTTCTCCGCCAGCATCTCCTTGACCACGGTGCCGGGCAGCATCTTCTCTTCCTTGCGGGCACAGATGAGGATGTGGCCGGCGGCGGAGTGGGTCAGGGTGGAGCCGAATTTGCCAAGGGGCTTGACCCACCCGAACCGGGAGATGTCCTGGCTGCCGCACGGGGTGAAGGCACAGGCTTCCAGCTGGGTTTCCAGCTGCTCGACGGTCAGCTCGAAGGGGCGGGTAAAGCGATAAATCTGCAGGTTTTTAAACCACATGGCGTCCTCGGTCTCATAGATTGTCCGGCGGGCATTGTACTAGAGAGGCGCTTTGTGATCAGCCAATCATTCTTGTTAAATAAAGGGCGATCGACTTCACAGGGAGTCATATTCGTCCCCAAAGCCGTCATCAAACTCCCCTAGACTGCGGATGTTCAGGTTGTTAACAAGGATACCAATATGCTGAGGGCGAGTCGGTCCGACGACATGGACGAGATCGTCGAAATCTGGTTGCTGGCCTCCCTGCAGGCCCACGACTTTGTCGATGCCTCCTGCTGGTGGCAGGCTCAGGAAGATCTGCGCACCCGTTATCTCGATCACGCCCGCATCTGGGTGTTCGAGGAGCGCGGCGAGCTGCTCGGTTTCATGGCGCTGGTGGATGACTACCTGGCGGCCCTGTTCGTGCGCCCCGACCGCCAGGGGCGGGGGGTGGGCCATGCCCTGCTGCAGGAGGCCAAATCCAAGGGGGCCCGGCTGCATGCGCGGGTGTTCGTGGAAAACGATCTGGCGGTGCGCTTCTATCGTCGCCACGGTTTCGTGATCGAGGGGGAGGTGGCCGATCCCCTCACCGGCCATCCCCAGTACCAGATGTGCTGCGAGCCCGCCTGAATCTGCCGGCCGCGCCGGGTATGGCTTGAAAAAGGGGAGGCATATCCTCATCTTGTCTGCATCGGGTGCCGCTGACACCTCCTCCATACGAGCCGTTTTTCATGAAGATCCTGCATACCGCCGACTGGCATCTTGGCCATCAACTCCATGGCCACGATCGCCGTTTTGAACACGATGCCTTTCTCGACTGGCTGGCCGACACCATCAAGCGCCGCGACATCGACGCCCTGCTGGTGGCGGGCGACCTGTTCGATACCGCCAATCCTCCCGCCAGCGCCTGGCAGCAGCTCTACCGCTTTCTGGCGCGGCTGCGCGCCGAGCACCCGGCACTGGAGATGGTGCTGATCGGCGGCAACCACGACTCTCCCTCCAAGCTGGATGCCCCCCACGAGCTGCTGCGCGCCTTCGACCTGCATCTGGTGGGCAGCATCAGCCGGGACGACGAGGGGCGCCTCGAGACCGAGCGCCTGCTGGTGCCGCTGCGAGGCAAGGATGGTGAAGTGGCCGCCTGGTGCGCCGCCGTGCCGTTTCTGCGCAGCAGCGATCTGCGCCCGGAAGGGCTCAGCGAGGGGCAGGACAGACTGATCGAAGGGGTACGCCAGGTCTATGAGGCGGTGCTGAGCGAGGGGCGTGCGCGCTGCAATCCGGATCAGGCCCTCATCGCCATGGGCCACGCCTATCTGGCGGCGGGCCAGCTCTCCGAGCTTTCAGAGCGGCGGGTGCTCGGTGGCAACCAGCATGCTCTGCCTGCCGAGCTGTTTGCCGCCGCCGACTACACGGCGCTGGGTCACCTGCATCTGGCCCAGAGCCCGGCCGAGGGGGTGCACTACAGCGGCTCGCCGCTGCCGCTCTCGCTGGCCGAGGCGAACTACAACCATCAGGTGCTGGAGGTGACGTTTGAGGGGGGCAAGCTGGCCCGGCTTGAGCGGATCCCGGTGCCCCGCGCGGTGGAGATGATCCGGCTGCCCCAGAGCGGCCTCGGCGAGGCGCTCCAGGCCATCGAGGCGCTGGACCTGCCCGCTTGCCCGCAGCAGGCGCAGCCCTTCCTCGAGGTGCGGCTGCTGTTGCCCAAACCCGAGGCCCGCATCCGCGAGCGCGTGCTGGCCGCCATCGGCGACAAACCGATGCGCCTTGCCCGCATCACGACCAGTTATCAGGGCTCAGGCCAGGGGCTGGCGGATGGTGCCGGCCAGCGCCGGCTGGATGAGCTCTCCCCCACCGAGGTGTTTCGCCTCTGCTATCAGCGTCAGTTCGACGGGGAGCCGGAGGCCGAGCTGGTGGCGTCGTTTGAAGAGATCCTGGAGCAGGTGAAGGAGTCCAGCCAATGAAAATCTTGTCGCTGTCAGGGGAGAATCTGGCCAGCCTGACCGGTCAATTCACCATCGATTTTGCCGGTGGCGCTCTGGGGGCCGCCGGCCTGTTTGCCATCACCGGCAATACCCGGGCTGATGGGGGCAAGAGCACGCGCGATATCGGGTCGGTATGGATGGAGGCGTGTGGCGTATGAAGATCCTCTCTTTGAGTGGTGAGAACCTCGCCAGCCTGACCGGTCAATTCACCATCGATTTTGCCGGTGGTGCCCTGGGGGCCGCCGGCCTGTTTGCCATCACCGGCAATACCGGCGCCGGCAAGAGCACCCTGCTCGATGCCATCTGTCTGGCGCTCTACGACGAGATGCCACGCTTTATCGCCAATCGCAAGAACGTGGCCGAAGTGGGCCGCATGGATGACGAGGAGAAGCTCAAGGCCAACGACGTGCGCGGCATCCTCAGCCGCGGTCACGCCAGCGGTTTCGCCGAGGTGCAGTTTCGCGGCTGTGACGGCCGCATCTGGCTGGCCCGCTGGGCGGTACGCCGTGCCCGCAACCGCGCCGAGGGGCGCTTTCAGGCCCAGGAGCGCAGCCTGACCGACGTGGCATCGGGCCAAGTGTTCAGCGGCAGCAAGCGGGAGCTGCAGGATCGCATCGACGAGCTGGTGGGGCTCTCCTGGGAGCAGTTTCGCCGCGCCGTCATCCTGCCGCAGGGGGAGTTTGCCGCCTTCCTCAAATCGAGCGCCGACGAGCGTTCGGCCCTGCTCGAACGGATGACCGGCACCGAACTCTACTCCGCCATTTCGATTCAGACCCATGAACGGGCGCGGGAGGAGCAGCAGAAACTGGCCGCCATCAGCCAGCGGCTCGGCGATGTGGCGCTGATGGACGAGGCGACCCGCGAGCAGTGGGTGAGCCAGCAGGCCAGCCTGGCCACCAGCCTCAAACACGAGCAGCAGCAGCAGCAGCTGATGCAGGACTTGCGCGATCTCAACGGCCGCATTGCCGCCCAGTTGCAGGCCTGTCAGGAGGGAGAGGTGGCCCTTGCCGCGGCCGAGGCGGCCCACGGTGCGGCCGCCCCCGATCGCGAGGAGTTCGCCCGCGCCGAGCAGGCCCAGGTGGCCCGCGCCGATCACGACGAGCTGGCCCGCCTCACCCTGGAGGTGCAGCAGCAGGAGAAGGCGCTGGCCGAGCTTGGTCCCGAACTTGGCAAGCTGGAGGAGCAGACCCAGCAGAGCGCCCTCACCGAACAGCAACTGCTGGCGGAGAAGATCGCCGCCGAGCGCGAGTGGGGCGCCCTGCAGCCCGAGCTCAAACGGGCGCAGGAGCTCGACACCCGCATTCGGGAAAAGCAGCAGCAACTGCAGAAGATCCAGCAGGAGGGGGCACAGGAGCGGGAGGTGCAGCTCACCCTGGAGCAGGGCTGGCGCCAGCAGCGCCAGCAGGTGGAGCAGCTCAAGGCCCAGCACCGGCAGTGGGGGGCCTGGCTTGAGGAGCACAAGGAGCTGGCGCCGGTGGCCCGCCAGTGGCAGCCCCTGCTCACCGCCATGCAGGATTGGGCCGAGGATGCCGACAGGCTGCAGCAACTGCTCACCCTGCGCGAACACAAGCTGCGCGCCCTCAGGCAGTTGCAACATCAGCTGGAACAGGGGCAGCAGGAGCGCGACTACTGGCAGCGCGAGCAGGAGCGACTGCAGCAGCAACAGCACGAGCTGCAGGAGCAGCAGTGGGAGGGGCGTCTGGCCAAGGCGCAGGAGCAGTGGCAAGGGCAGACCGAACAGCTGGGCCAGCTGCGCCAGCTGCTGGAGCTGGCCGACTATGGCCGCAATCACGGCGAGCAGCATGGTCGCCTGCAGCAGGAGATCGCCCAGCTGGAGCAGGCGCTCGGCAAGCTGGCCATCCTCGGCGACGAGCTGACGCCGGCCCGCGAGCGGCTCGCCCTGCAACGGGACGAGGCGCGCCATGCGCTGGAGCAGTCCCGCGCCATCGCCAGTTTCGAGCAGCATCGCCACATACTGCGCGATGGTGAACCTTGCCCGCTCTGCGGCGCCGAGGAGCACCCCTATCACCAGAGCCAGCCACAGGTGGCCGGCATTCTGGGCCAGCTGGCGGAGCGCGTCCGCAGCCTGGAGCTCGAGTGGGAGCGGCTCAATCACCAATACATTCAGTGCGAGAGTGAGCGCCAGGAGCTGGCCCGCCAGCTGGCGGTGCGCCAGCAGCATCTGCCTGAGCTGGAGACGCGCGCCGAGCAGCTCACCCAGCGCTGGCAGCAGCTGGGCGGTGCCGAGCTGCTGGGCCATCCGCTGCCGCTGCGTCAGAGCCCGATCGAGTGGAACGAGTTGATGAATACCCTGCTCGGCCGCGGCCAGAGTCTGGAGCAGGGGCTGGCCCGCAGCCAGCAGCAACTGCGCGAGGCCCAGCAGGGGCAGCAGCAGTTGCAGGCGGTACGCCAGCAGCTGAGCCAGCTGGCCAGTCAGCACCAGCAGTTCGAGCAGCAGTGGCAGGAGGCCGACCGCCAGCGCATCGCCCTGGAAGGGGAGGTGAAGGCGATGGGCGAGCAGGAAACGACCCTGCGCCAGCGCCTTGAGCAGGGGGGCAGCCGGCTCGACGAGCAGATGGGAGGCCAACCCTGGCGTCAGTGGCTGGGCAGCCAGCAGTGGCATGAGTGGCAGCGGGCCTGCGAGGCCTGGCTGCACGGTCAGAGCGAGTGGGAGCGGCTGACCGGCGAGATTGCCAGCCTCACCCCGGCCCTGAGCGCCCAGGAGGCGCGCCTGCAGACCCAGCGCGAGCTGCTGCACAAGCTCGAGCGCGACTACAAGGAGCATGAACAGCAACGGCAGGGGCTGGTCACCAGCCGTGCCACCTGTCTGGGGGGCGAGGAGATTGCCCTGGTCGAGAGCCGCTGGCAGCAGCGGCTGCAGCAACTGGCGAGCGAGCTGGAGACGATGCAGGGGGCGGCCCGCGCCTTGCGCGAGCGCCAGACCGAGCTCAAGACCCGTCTCAGCCATCTGGAGCAGGAGAAACAGGTGAGCAGCCGGCGGCGGCGGGAGGTGCTGGGGCGCTGGGCTGCCCACGCCAGCAGCTTCGGCATCGCCGAATATGACCTGCGCCGCCTGCTGGCCATGAGCCCGGATGAGCTCAAGGCGCGCCGCGCCGCCTTGCAGGCGCTGGAGGATGCCCGTGCCGAGGCGCGTACCCGTTTGACCGAGCGGCAGCGGGCGCTGGCGTTGGAGGAGAGCAAGCGGGATCGTTACCGCGAGCACCACCCCGAGCTGGCCGCGTTGGCGCCACAGGAGCTCGACAGCCGGCTGACGGCGCTGGAGGCGCACTGCCGCGCCCTCGACGAGCAGCTGTTCCAGTGCAAGAGCACGCTGGCCCAGGCCGAGGCGGCGGCCCTCAAGGCGGGCACCTTGCAGGAGGAGCTGGCCGCCCAGCAGGCGGTGGCTGATCACTGGCAGCGCCTATCCGACCTTATCGGCTCGGCCAGCGGCGCCAAGCTGCGCACCTTCGCCCAGAGCCTCACGCTGGAGCGGCTGCTGCTGGAGGCCAACGCCCAGCTCGCCGAGCTCTCCCCCCGCTATCGACTGGAGCGGGTGCCCGGCACCGATCTGGCGCTGCAGGTGGTGGATCTCGACATGGGGGACGAGGTGCGCTCGGTGGATTCCCTCTCCGGCGGTGAAAGCTTCCTGGTATCGCTGGCGCTGGCGCTGGCCCTCTCCAGCCTGTCGTCGCGCCAGACCCAGGTCGAATCGCTGTTTATCGATGAGGGCTTCGGCACCCTGGATCCCGACAGCCTGGATCTGGCGCTCTCCAGCCTTGATTCCCTGCAGGCGGCCGGCCGCCAGATCGGGGTTATCTCCCACGTGCAGACCCTGGTGGAGCGGATCGGCGTGCAGGTGCGGGTGGAGGCCCTCGGCGGTGGCGAAAGCCGGGTGGTGTTGCCCGGATGACGATGTGTCGCCCATGACCATCCATGAACAAACAGGCCCCTGTCAAAGGGGCCTGTTTGTTGGTGTGCAACCCGTCGCCGGTTATTTGCGCTCGGGCAGCATATTGGTCAGGGTGTTGTCCTTGAGCACATGGTGGTGGTAGATGGCTGCCGCCGCGTGCAGGGCAATCAGGGCATAGCCAATGTTGGCCAGCGTCTCGTGCAGCTCCTTGATGGTGCCCTTCAGGCCGTCGTCGGGGGCGATGAGGGCGGGGAGCTCCAGGCCGAAGAAGGGGATGGGCTTGCCGCCTGCGCTCAGCAGCAGCCAGCCCAGCAGCGGGGTGAGGATCAGGAAGCCATAGAGTGCCAGGTGGGCGAGCTTGGCCAGCGTGAGCATCAGGGGGGAGAGCTCGGGCACGATACGCGGTGATGGGCTACCCGCGCGCACCAGCAGGCGCACCACCACCAGTGCAAGGATCAGCAGACCCACCATGAAGTGAAATTCCTTCATCAGGTCGCGGCCGGCCGACCCTTTGGGGAAGATGTCCCTGAACTCCATCAGCGCATAGACGGCGATCATCAGCAGCAGGGTCAACCAGTGCAGCCCTATGCTCAGGCTGCCATAACGTTGTTCGGTATTTTTCAACATGCTCATATCCTTCTCGGGGCTCGCATTGCATCAAGGGTGGTCGCAGCGGGCATCCTGCCCCCGTACCATTCCTTTTCATGTTACCGCGCAGATGTGTCAAAACCTTGATCTCGGTGTGTTTTTTAACATCTTATTTGCAACTCGCCCGACGCACTCTGTACCGAGTCTATGCTTCTGATCAACAGGGCCATGCCGGCCAGGGTGGTGAGAGGTTGCATCATGAAGCATCTGAGAGTGGGCGTGCTGGCAGGCTTGATGCTGCTTGCCATGCTGCTGGGGATGATGGGGGTCGACGAGGAGCGGCTGGCTGCGGCAGAACCTGGCCGACCGACTCATTTTTCAGCCTATCTTGGTTTGTTGCCGGGGCTCATCGATTCCAACGGCACCGGTCCCTTCGTCGACCTGGTCAAGGCCATCGCCGGGCTGGATGACGGGGTGGAGGTGAGCGTGATGGTCTACCCCATGTCCCGTGCCACCCGCAGCGTGGTGGTGGGGGAGGCGGACTTCAACCTGCCGGCGCTGCGCAACCCCTACATCGACGAGTCCATGCTGCCCTATCGCTTCAGCTCGGCGACCTTTGGCAAGGTGACCCACGTGCTCTACAGCAACAGTGCGACGCCCATTACTCCCGCCATGGTGCTGGGTTACGAGTACACCAAGCGGGATCTGCTCATCGAGGGGGTGACCGACTTCTGGCCCTTCTCGGTCAAGCGCTCCCTCTCGCTCGAGCAATCCCTCGGCAAGTTGAGCCGGGGCCGCATCGATGCTTTTCTGTGGGCGCAGGAGGAGGCGGATTTCACCCTGCGCAAGATGGGGCTGACCAATATCCATCGGGTCTATTTCGGCGAGTTTGACGATGTGTTCATCATCCCCAAGGGGTCGAAAGGGGATGCGGTCGACCGCTTCCTGACCCAGTCCATCGAGCGGCTGAGGGCCTCCGGTCAGCTCGACAAGATCTACTCCGGCATTCACGGTCCCTATCAGGAGTGGCAACCGGGAGAAAATGCTGCGACCAAGGCGGTCAGAGCCGCGCAATGAGCGCTTTACCCGCGATCAGCGCTCACTTACCTTGGAACGGTACCTTGGTAAAGGAGTTACCTTGAACATCACCGATCCTGTGATCCTGACCGAGCTGCAGCAGATCCTGTTTCGCTCCTTCGACGTGATCCCGTTTCCGATCCTGATATCGGAATCCGCCTGCAGCGAGACGCTGGACAGCATACCCACCCGACTGTCGGAGATCCCGGCCCGTCATCACAGGTTCGTGAACCGGGCCTTCGTGACTCAGCTGGGTTACGATCTGACGGATCTGCCCGACATGGCCAGCTGGTTTGCCACCGTCTATCGCGATGAAGAGAGCAGGGCCCAGGCGATTGAGCGCTGGAACCAGGCGGTGATGACCAGTCTGGCCAACGGCGCGGCGGTGGCCGAGATGAACGCCTGTCTCTACTGCAAGAGCGGCCAGCAGCGCTGGTTTACCATCACGGCCCAGCTGACGGCGGATGCCATGCCGGGCTGGCACATAGTGACGCTGCGCGACATCCACGACCTGCACTGTATGATCGAGGAGGTGAGCCGGCTCTCCTGCACCGATCCGCTGACCGAGCTCGGCAACCGGCGTGCTGCTGGCCAGCAGTTGCAGGCGCTCTGGTTGCAGGGGGAGTCCTTCTCGGTGATCTTGTGCGATATCGACCACTTCAAGCAGATCAATGATCGCTACGGTCATCCCGCTGGGGATGCGGCGCTGTGCGAGGTGGCCCGCATCATGACGCGGCAGCTGCAGCCCGCAGAGCATCTGGCCCGCTGGGGCGGGGAGGAGTTTCTGTTGATCCTGCCTGGGGTGGATGCCGAACAGGTGGTCGAGCGAGCCGAGCAGTTGCGCCGGCAGTTTGTCGACCATGTGGTGGCGTGGGAGGGGCAGCGTTTTTCCCTGACGATGAGTCTGGGTTGTGCCACCCGAGGCGATGGCCATAGTAGCGACAGCCTGCTGCAAGTGGCGGACAAGGCGCTCTACCAGGCTAAGAGCAACGGCCGCAACCGGGTGGTATTTGGCAGGGCCTAGCCGGAAAATGCCCATAAAAAAACCGAAGCCAGGGCTTCGGTTTTTTGTTGCGGCGACGGGCGCTCGGCCCATGCGGCATTATTTCTTGATGCGGATCACCGGGGTCTCGCCCACGGTCACGGCACCCGTCATCTTCACCAGCTCTTTGATCTCGTCCATGTTGGAGATGACCACCGGAGTCAGGGTAGATTTGGCTTTGGCTTCCAGAACGGCCAGATCGAACTCGATGATGGTGTCACCGCGCTTGACTTGTTGACCTTCCTGGGCGATGCGCTTGAAGCCTTCGCCTTTCAGTTCAACGGTGTCGATACCGAAGTGAACGAACAGCTCGATACCTGAGTCGGATTCCAGCGAGAACGCGTGGTTGGTCTCGAAGATCTTGCCGATGGTGCCGTCGCACGGAGCAACCATCTTGTTGCCAGCCGGCTTGATGGCGATGCCGTCGCCGACGATCTTCTCGGCGAAGACTACGTCGGGTACATCTTCGATCGGTACGATTTCGCCTGACAACGGGGCAAAGATTTCGATGCCGCCGGTATCAGAACTGTCATCGGAAACCAGTTTCTTCAGTTTATCAAACAGACCCATAGTAAAAGCTCCTAGAGATGATTGTCGCTGTTTGCAGCCGATCTTAGCAGACTGCCTTCTGCTTAATAAAGTTATCTACACAGGCTTCGATTTCGGCGGCGGTGGCAAAGCTCAGCGCTTGATCAGCCATGGCCTTCACATCTTCGAAGTTGGTGTTGCGGATAAGCTTCTTGATACGCGGTACAGAGATGGCGCTCATGGAGAACTCATCCAGACCCATACCCAGCAGCAGCAGGGTGGCACGCTCGTCACCAGCCAGTTCACCACACATACCGGTCCACTTGCCTTCGGCGTGGGATGCATCGATAACCATCTTGATCAGCGTCAGGACGGAGGGTGACAGCGGGTTGTACATGGCGGAAATCATCTCGTTACCACGGTCGACAGCCAGGGTGTACTGGGTCAGGTCGTTGGTACCGATACTGAAGAAATCCACTTCCTTGGCCAGATAATGAGCCATCACGGCAGCAGCCGGGGTCTCGATCATGATACCCACTTCGATGGATTCATCAAAGGCTTTGCCTTCGGCGCGCAGTTCGGCTTTCAGCGTCTCTACGGTGGCCTTCAGGCTGCGGAACTCTTCGACAGAGATGATCATCGGGAACATGATGCGCAGTTTGCCGAAGGCAGACGCACGCAGGATGGCCCGCAGCTGGGCGTGCATGATGTCGGCGCGATCGAAGAAGATCCGCACGGCACGCCAGCCCAGGAAGGGGTTCATCTCTTTCGGGAAATTCATGTAGGGCAGTTCTTTGTCGCCGCCGATGTCCATGGTGCGCACGATGATCGGCTGATCCGGCATCGCTTCGGCCACTTCTTTGTAGGCTTTGAACTGCTCGTCTTCGGTCGGCAGCGCGTCACGGTCCATGAACAGGAACTCGGTACGGTACAGACCCACGCCTTCGGCGCCGTTGCGGATGGCACCTTCGGTATCCTTGACGGTACCGATGTTGGCGCACACTTCGACCTGATGGCCATCCAGGGTGATGGCAGGCAGATCTTTGAGCTTGGCCAGTTCATCTTTCTCGGCCTGGAACTGGGCCTGGAATTGCTTGGCTTCGTTCAGCTGTTCGGCAGTCGGATTGATGATGATCTGGTTGTTGATCGCGTCCAGCACCAGCACGTCACCATTCTTGACGCGCTCGGTGATGTCGTTGGTACCCACGATGGCCGGCAGCTCCAGGGAGCGGGCCATGATGGAGGTGTGGGAAGTACGGCCACCGATGTCGGTGACGAAACCCAGCACGTATTTCAGGTTGATCTGAGCGGTTTCGGACGGGGTCAGGTCTTTGGCGACCAGGATCACCTCTTCGTCGATGGTGCTCAGGTTGACAACGGCGATGCCCAGTACGTTCTTGACCAGACGGGTACCGATGTCACGGAAGTCGGTGGCACGCTCGCGCAGATAGGGGTCATCCAGCTCGGCCATCATCTTCGCGTACTGCTCGATGACCTCGTAGATGGCCTTGTCAGCGGTGGCCTTGTTGTCTTTGATGAAGGATCTGATATCCCCTTCCAGCTCTTCATCTTCGAGCAGCATGATGTGGCCTTCGAAGATGGCCTCTTTTTCTTCACCGAAGGTGCGACCGGCCATCTCTTTGATGGCTTCCAGCTGTGCAGCTGACTTGGTGCGGGCTTCGAGGAAGCGGTTGATTTCGGCATCAATCTGTTCGGCAGCGATTTTGCCCTGATTGATAACGATTTCATCTTCTTTCAGAAGAAGCGCCTTGCCGAATGCGATACCGGGGGACGCAAGAATGCCAGATATCATAATCCTTCCTATTAAAACGACTGTGGGGGAGGAATAAAGCTGGATTACTCCAGCTCGTCCATCAGGGCAACCAGCTTCTCAACGGCTTTCTGAGCGTCCGGGCCGTCGGCCTGGATGGTCACGTTGGTGCCTTTGGTCAGGCCCAGGGTCTGCAGCTTGAACAGGCTCTTGGCGCTGGCGGATTTGCCACCGGAGACCACAGTGATCTCGCTTTGGAATTCTTTGGCTTCTTTCACGAACTGAGCTGCCGGACGGGTGTGCAGGCCGTTTTCAGCAGTAATAACAACAGACTTCTCGTACATGGTTTCACCCCATATTATTGATATTTTTTGGTGTGAGGGATGCTTTTGACGCTTCCTTCTCGCACCGTGTCAGTATGGATATGTTGTAAAGTAACGAAATCAGACCTGCAATGGTTTAATCCAGGTCAATTTTCTGTGCAGTATTCGGTGTCTGCCTCAACTCTTTTCCGTTATCGCTCTACAAGCCGCGTCAATGCTGGCTTGAAATTATTTTATAACGAAAAATAACACTTTGTTACTTTGTGATACCTAGTCGGCAAACACCTCGTGACGCGGCACAGGATATGAGATTTATCACAGAATGTCTGCTTTTTTTGTCGCTGGGTTGCTTGTTATTTTACCCCGAAAAATAAGGGGTCGACTGGCGCTGCCAAGTGCTCAGTCTAGCTCATAAAGAAACGGCGCTCCTGGGAGCGCCGCTGTTTTGAAATAATCCGATCACTTATTGCTGCAGTTCCTGCTCGCTGAATACTCCGGCAAACAGGGCGCTGGAGAGGTAACGCTCGGCGGCGCTCGGCAGAATGACAACGATGGTCTTGTCGGCAAACTCCGGCAGCTCGGCGAGGCGGGCTGCGGCCACCACGGCGGCGCCTGAGCTGATCCCGGCCAGGATCCCTTCCTCTTCCATCAGGCGGCGAGCCATCTCGATGGCGTCATCGCTGTTCACCTGCTCGACGCGGTCCAGCAGAGTGAGGTCCAGGTTGCCCGGGATGAAACCGGCACCGATACCCTGGATCTTGTGGGGACCCGGCTTGATTTCAAGGCCGGCCAGACGCTGGCTGATCACCGGTGATTCGCTCGGCTCGACGGCGACGGAGACCACCGCCTTGCCCTTGGTCTGTTTCAGGTAGCGGGAGACACCCGTGATGGTGCCGCCGGTGCCGACGCCAGCCACGAACACGTCCACTTGACCATCGGTGGCATCCCAGATCTCGGGGCCTGTGGTCTTCTCGTGGATTTCCGGGTTGGCGGGGTTTTCAAACTGTTGCAGCAGCACGTATTTGCCCGGCTCGGATTCGAGGATCTCGTTGGCCTTGGCAATGGCGCCCTTCATGCCGAGCGGCCCTTCGGTCAGCACCAGATTGGCGCCGAGTGCCTTGAGCAGCTTGCGGCGCTCCAGGCTCATGGTGGCCGGCATGGTCAATGTGATGGGATAGCCACGGGCGGCGGCCACGAAGGCCAGAGCAATACCCGTGTTACCGCTGGTGGGTTCGATGATCTCCTTGCCCTTGGTCAGGACGCCGCGTTTCTCGGCATCCCAGATCAGGTTGGCGCCGATGCGGCACTTGACGCTGAAGCTCGGGTTACGGCTCTCAATCTTGGCCAGCACGCGGCCCTTGGTAACACGGTTGAGACGAACCAGCGGGGTGTGACCTATGGTCTGGCTGTTGTCCTCAAAAATTTTGCTCATGGTGCTATCCCTGTTTGTTACGGCGATGAAACAAGATTACCCTGTGGTTTCTGAATGAGAAGTGACGATTTGTTATAACAATATGTTATTACAAGATATAGAGCTTATTCTTTCTTATTGAGGCCTCGATCTCAAAAAGGTCTCTCATCGTCAAAGGAATGGACGTTATGGGATTTGCAGGAAGCGATCGCTATCTCGCCTCTGAATCGCTCAAGATGGCGGTCAATGCTGCCATCGTGCTGGAAAAACCTTTGCTTATCAAAGGGGAACCCGGCACAGGCAAGACCGAGCTGGCCGAAGCGGTGGCTCGCCATCTGGGCACCGAGCTGATTGCCTGGCACATCAAATCCACTACCAAGGCCCAGCAGGGGCTCTACGAATATGATGCGGTGGCCAGGCTGCGCGACTCCCAGCTCGGCGACCCCAGGGTAGGGGAGATCAGCCACTACATCCGTCGTGGCAAGCTGTGGCAGGCCTTCACCGCCGACCAGCGCCCGGTGCTGCTCATCGATGAAATCGACAAGGCGGACATCGAGTTCCCCAACGATCTGCTGCAAGAGCTGGATCGGATGGAGTTCGACGTCTACGAGACCGGCGAGCGCATCAAGGCCCAGCAGCGGCCGGTGGTCATCATCACCTCCAACAACGAGAAGGAGCTGCCGGATGCCTTCCTGCGCCGCTGCTTCTTCCACTACATCCGCTTCCCCGACAAGGCCGAGATGCAGGCCATCGTCAAGCTCCACTACCCAAACCTCAAGGAGAGCCTGCTCGGTGAGGCGATGGATCTCTTCTTCGAGCTGCGCGAGGTAGAGGGGCTGCGCAAAAAGCCCTCCACCTCGGAGCTGCTGGACTGGATCCGGCTGCTGTTGGCCGACGATATCGCCCCCGAGGCGATGCGCACCCGCGAGCCGGGCAAACTGGTGCCTGCCCTCTATGGCGCCCTGCTCAAGACCGAGCAGGACCTGCATCTCTTTGAGAAGCTCGCTTTTCTGGCCAGACGCGGCAGCTGACCCATGCTGATCGACTTTTTTACCCATCTGCGCCGTCACAAGCTCCCCTGCAGCCTGCGCGAATTGCTGGACTTGCACGCGGCGCTGGCAGCCCGGCTGGCCAGCCTCGACATGGACGAGTTCTACCAGCTCTCCCGCTGCCTGCTGGTGAAAGACGAGGCTCACTATGATCGCTTCGATCGCGCCTTCGCCGAGTATTACGAAGGGTTGGCCGCCATCCCCCTGTTACCGGAGAGCCTGCCCGAGGAGTGGTTGCGCCAGGAGTTCGAGCGGCTATTGAGCCCAGAGGAGAAGGCGTTGCTCACATCCCTCGGCGGGCTCGACCAGCTACTGGAGACCCTAAACCAGCGCTTGAACGAGCAGAAGGAGCGTCACGCCGGCGGCAACAAATGGGTAGGTACCGGCGGCAGCAGCCCGTTCGGCCACGGCGGTTTTCACCCGGAAGGGATCCGCATGGGGGGAGAGGGCCAGCATGGCAAGGCGGTCAAGGTGTGGGAGGCAAGGCATTACCGCAACTTCAGCGACGACTCGCCGCTCGGCCAGCGGGCCATTCAGCTGGCGCTGCGCAAGCTCAGGCGCTGGGTGCGCCGGGGCAATCCCGACGAGCTGGATCTCGACGACACCATCCAGAGCACGGCCAGACAGGGCTGGCTCGATGTGAAGCTCAGGCCCGAGCGCCACAACGGGGTCAAGCTGCTGGTCTTCTTCGATGTGGGGGGCTCCATGGATGCCCACGTGGCCGAGGTGCAGCGCCTCTTCTCGGCCCTGCGCCACGAGTTCAAGCATCTGGAGTACTTCTACTTTCACAACTGTCTCTACGACTTCGTCTGGCAGGACAACGCCCGCCGGCACGAGGCGCGCTTCGATACCCTGCGCCTGCTGCGCACCTACGGCAGCGACTACAAGGTGATCCTGGTGGGGGATGCCACCATGGGCCCCTACGAGATCACCTGGCCTGGCGGCAGCGTCGAGTATTGGAATGAGGAGGCCGGTCAGGTGTGGCTGGCCCGCCTGCAGCAGCACTTTCCAAAGCTGGTGTGGATCAACCCCACCCCGCGCCGGGAGTGGCTCTGGCACCCCTCCATCAAGCTGATGAACGAATTGATCGGCGGGCGCATGCACCCGCTGACCCTGGCGGGTCTGGCTGCGGCCATCGACCAGCTGTGACCCTCTCTACCCGAACAGACCAACAAGCCGGGAGTGAACCCGGCGAGGAGCAAAGATGACCTCTATCGTGATCAGTGGCTCAGGCCTCTATACCCCTCCCTTTGCCGTCAGCAATGAAGCGCTGGTGGCCGCCTTCAACCAGTACGTGGATCTCTACAACGAGGAGAACGCCTCCGCCATCGACGCCGGCCAGTTGCCCGCCAAGCAGCACTCGAGCAGTGAGTTCATCGAGAAGGCCTCCGGCATCAAGAGCCGTTATCTGGTGAGCAAGGAGGGGGTGCTGGATCCCGACATCATGCAGCCGCTGCTGCCTGAGCGGCCCGATGACAAGCCCTCCATCATGGTGGAGATGGCGGTGGCCGCCGCCGAGCAGGCGCTGATCGCCGCCGGTCGCGAGCCCGGCGAGATCGATCTGGTGATTGTCGCCGCCTCCAACATGCCGCGCCCCTATCCGGCCCTCTCCATCGAGCTGCAGCACTATCTGGGGGCGGGCGGTATGGCGTTCGACATGAACGTGGCCTGCTCCTCCGCCACCTTCGGCATCAAGACCGCCGCAGACATGCTGGCGGCCGGCAGCGCCAAACTGGCGCTGGTGGTCAATCCGGAGATCTGCTCGGGGCACCTCAACTTCCGCGATCGGGACAGTCACTTCATCTTCGGCGACGCCTGTACCGCCGTGCTGCTGGAGCGGGAGGCCGATTGCCAGGCGGCCAACCCCTGGCAACTGGTGGCCAGCAAGCTGGTGACCCAGTACTCCAACAACATCCGCAACAACTTCGGCTTCCTGAACCGACTCAGCCCGCGCACCCGCTACAGCGACGACAAGCTGTTCCGCCAGCAGGGGCGCAAGGTGTTCAAGGAGGTGCTGCCACTGGTATGTGACCAGATTGCCGGCCAGCTCGATGAGCAGGGTTGGGCAGCAGACACCCTGAGCCGGCTCTGGCTCCATCAGGCCAACCTCACCATGAACCAGTTCATTGCCCGCAAGCTGCTGGGCCACGATGCCAGCCAGCAGGAGGCGCCGGTCATTCTCGACAGCTACGGCAACACCAGCTCGGCGGGTTCCATTATTGCGTTCCATCTGTACAATCGCGACCTTTCCGCGGGGGCCCGCGGCGTGCTCTGCTCGTTCGGGGCCGGTTACTCCATCGGCAGCCTGCTGCTCACCCGTTTGTAAGGGGGCCGAGCAGCGGCAAGCAACAAAAAACCACCCGAACGGGTGGTTTTTTTATGGCTGGTTCACTGGGCCGGCTCGATGGCGAGCACCAGGCAACTGGGCTCGCTGATGCGAAAGCGTACGTTGCAGTCAAACAGCCTGACGCCGTACTCCTTGTCATCCGGCTTGCCCTTCTTGTAGGCGGGGCGCGGATCCTGGGCCAGCACCTCGCTCACCAGCAGACGCAGCTCGGGGTGGGCCTTGAGCCAGGGTTGCAGCTGCTGCTCCGCCTCGGGGCTGAAATTCACCGCCAGCGGCGGGGTGGGGGCATCGGGGGCGAACCCGCCGCGAGCATCCGGCAGGCTGTCGGCATACGGGATATAGGGCTTGATGTCGACGATGGGAGTGCCATCGAGCAGGTCCACCGCCCCCAGCTCGAGCCAGAGTTTGCCGCGCTCACGACCGACCCCGTGCAGCTCGACCACCGAGAGGCCGAGCGGGTTGGGGCGAAAGGTGGAACGGGTGGCAAACACCCCGACCCGCTCGTTGCCGCCCAGGCGCGGCGGGCGCACCGTCGGGTGCCAGCCCTGCGCCATGGTCTGGTGAAACACGAAGCTGAGCCAGAGGTGGGAGAACTGCTCGATGCCGCGCAGTACGTCCGGCTGATCGTAGGGAGGCAGCAGCTCGAGGCGGGCGCGGGCCGATTTGACCAGACCAGGCTGGCGCGGGATGGCGAACTTCTCCTTGTAGGGAGAGCGGATGATACCCAGGGTGTCGATTTCGAACTTCATGGCGGATCCTGACTGAAAACCCCGGCAATGTAGCACAGCGGCCCTCAAAACGCAGGCTTGCCCGCCGGCCGGTGGCTGCCTGCTTGTCGTGATCCCGCTCCCATCCCGGCCGTTTCGGGGCTGTATCGCGCCGCCAAGTTGCGTAGGGTGGGCGCAGGATGAGTGAAAGGCGCGTCCGCCAGCAGGGCGGCTTGCTACAACCGGCGTGACCGCAGGAGAGGGGCCGCGTCGCACAGGAGAGACAGGGATGAAACTGCTGATCATCGGCGGCACCGGATTTCTGGGGCGCCATCTCACGGCGCTGGCGCTGGACTGGGGCCACGAGGTGACCTTGTTCAATCGCGGCCGTCGCCAGCACCCGGACTGGCGCGAGCTCACCCAGCTGCAGGGGGACCGGGATCAGGACCTGACCCCGTTGCATCGCTATCAGGGAAGCTGGGATCTGGCCATCGACACCTGCTGCTATCGCCCCGAACAGGCGGCGAGCCTCTCGGCCGCCCTGCTTGGGCGCTGCGAGCTGTTGATCTTCATCTCCACCATCAACGTCTATCGCGACTTCGCCCAGCCCGGGCAGGACGAGTCGGCGCCGCTGCACGCGATTGCCGAGGGGGAGATGCCAGAGGATTACGGCCCACTCAAGGTGCTGTGCGAGGCCACGTATCGGGCCCGTTGGGGCGAGCGGCTCTGCGTTTTGCGCCCGGGTGTCTTGTGCGGCCCTCATGACCCCACCAGCCGGCTGGCCTGGTGGGTGAAGCGGGTGCAACAGGGCGGCCCCTGGCTGCTGCCGGGGCAGGGGGAAGACCGGCTGCAATATCTGGATGTGCGCGATTGCGCCGAGTTTGTGCTGCGGGCCGCCGAGCAGCAATTGAGCGGCATCTTCAATCTGCTCAAGCCCGGTATCGCGCTGAACGACTGGGTGGATCGCCTGGCCGCCAGGCTGGCACCTGCTACCCCTATCGTGCCCGAATGGGCACCCTGGCCCGCGCTGCTGGCCGCCGGGGTGGAGCCCTGGCAGAGCTATCCGACCCTGTTGCCCAATGAGCAGCCCGAGTATGCCGGTTATGGCCGCATCAGCGCCGAGGCGGCCATCGTGCAGGGCCTCAACTTTCGGCCACTGGAGGAGACGGTAGCGGATGTGGCCGAGTGGCTGGCCGGCGCGCCGGATGCCGCGGTGGCCGCCGGCATCACGGCCGAGCAGGAGACGCGGCTGCGTCAGCTTGTCTGGTAGAAGTCTGCAAGTGCGGCAGCAAAGCAAAAGGGCATCGAGAGATGCCCTTTTCTGTCTGGTGTGAGCGCCGCTACTCGGTGCGCATGGTGGCGCCAGCGGCGGTCAGTTGCTCGCGCAAGATGGCCCGATGACAGCGGGACTCCTGCTCGCAGTAGCAGCCCACCGACAGATTGGTGGTGTGGGAGAGGGCGGCCAGCAGTGCCAGATCGTGCCTGGCGGCGGGGGTTGCCAGCTCGGCCTTGTACTGTTTGCAGAAGGCGCTCCACTGGGCGGGCGTCTCGGCAGCCTGGCCCAGCTTCATGGTGTCGTTGCTGGGGGCGAGATTGGGGAACCAGACGTCATACCAATCCTGGCTGGCAAACTCGGTTTTGGGCACGCCGCGGGGCGGGCGGCGCACGGTGCCGATCCGCAGCCCCTCGTCGGGCAGGCGGGGCGTGCCGAGGCGAACGATGGCCAGTGCCATGCAGGCTCCTTGCAGTTGACGCTTATTTCTCGGTGGCGACTTTCAGCGCCTGGCCGTAGCAGATCACCTGCTTCAGGCAGCCCGGGGTGTCGCTGAATTCGGCGCACTTGTCGAAGGTGACGCCGTTGCCGCCCATGTCGGCCACGCGGCGGCGGGCCAGGGTACGGGCCTCGCCGGCGTTGGGGATCGGCTGCTTGGCATCGCTCTGGCAGGACTCCCCTTCGACGGTGCCGAGGTAGAGGTAGTTGAGATCGGCCAGCTGGCCCTGTTCATAGATCTGAACGCTGCCCGGCTTGAAGTACTCGTCGAAGTTCTCTTTGTCCAGATTGCTGTTGAAGGCAAAGTCGGCGCAGCCGGAGGCAATCAGGGGCATCATCAGGATCAGGCGTTTCATCGTCTCGTATCTTGTGTCGGTGATGAGGACAGTAGCAAGGCGCAGGCGCTCCATGTCGGCATCTTGTGGAATAACGAAGGGGCCATTATAGGGGCCAGTCGACGGTGTCGACCAGCCCCATTTTTAGCCGTATGGGCGGGGTGTGACCAGGATCCGGCCGTGTGTTGCCCGTGCAGCTTCACGCTGCCGGCAAAGATGACTGGCCTGCTGTCATGAGAGAGGGGCGCATCGGGCGCCCCTCTCTCGTTGCTCATCAGGCCGGCGCCAGCCGCTGATGCAGGCTGCGGTAGTAGTCGTCCGCCAGCAGCGTCTGATGGGGGGCGCAGAGGCGGATCTGCCCCTCTTCCATCAGGGCGATCCGGTCCATCTGCTCCAGCCCCAGCAAACGGTGGGAGATGAGCAGCAGGGTGCGATCCGCCCCCAGCTTGAACAGCAGATCCATGATCTCCCGCTCGGTCTGGCTGTCGAGCCCCTCGGTCGGCTCATCCAGCAGCCAGAGCGGCGCGTCGTGCAGCAGGGCGCGGGCGATGCCGATGCGGCGGCGCTCGCCACCGGAGAGCGGCCGGCCGCCATCCCCCAGCCAGGCATCGAGCCCGCTGTCGCTGTGGCCGTTGTCATCTTCCAGCAGATTGGCAAGGCCGACCTGGGTCAGCACCTGCACCAGCTGCTCGTCACTGGCATGGGGGGCGGCCAGCTTGAGGTTGCCGCGCAGGGTATCGGCAAACAGGTGCACCCGCTGGCTCACCACCGAGAGGGAGGCGCGCAGTGCCCCTTCGCTGTAGTCGGTGAGCGGCTTGCCATCGAGCAGGATCTTGCCGGCCTGCGGGTTCCATTCGCGGGTCAGCAGTCCCATCAGGGTCGATTTGCCGCAGCCGGTCTGGCCCAGCAGCGCCAGCTTTTCACCGGCCTGCAACTGCAGTGTGCAGCCACGCAGCACCGGCTGCGGGTTGCCTGGGTAGCTGAAATAGAGGTCGTTTATCTGCAGCGCCCCCTGTGGCGCGTGGCGTTCTTCGTGGCCCCACTCGGGGGCCTTGGCCTCCTGCAGGATCTCGTTGAGGCGGCGGGCCGAGGTGAGGCTGGTGGAGAGGTGCTGGAAGGCGCCGGCCAGCGGCATCAGCGCCTCGAAGCTGGCCAGGGTGGCGAACACCATCAGCGCCGTGATGGGATCCGGCGCGGCGCCTGCTACCCCGTGACCGGCCAGCCACAGCATCAGGGTGAGGGTCCAGCCGCTCAGCAGTTGCACCGAGCAGTTGGCCAGCCCGCTCACCCGGGCCATGCGGGCCTGGGCCTGGATCAGCGCCTGTTCGGCCTGCTGCAGCTCGTCGCGCGCCCGGGGGGCGGCGGCAAACATCTGCAGTTCGGCCTGGCCGTCCAGATAGTCCACCAGACGGGTACGCAGGTTGGACTTCTCGGCGATCAGCTGGCGGCCAGGCTGGCGGCCCAGGAAGTAGAACACCAGCGGCAGGGCCAGCATGCCGAACAGCAGGATGGCGCCCAGTATCAGGGCCAGGTCGGCATCGAACAGCGAGAGGAAGAACACCAAGCCGGCGGTGCTGAGCAGGGCCGCACCGATTGGGGTGACCAGCCGCAGGTAGACGTGGTCCATGGCGTCGATGTCGGCCACCAGCCGGTTGAGCAGGTCCGCCTGGCGAAAGCCTGCCAGGGCACCGGTGGAGAGCGGCGAGAGCTTTTGCCAGAACCAGACCCGCAGCCGGGTCAGCACCCGGAAGGTGGCGTCGTGGCTCACCACCCGCTCACCCCAGCGGCCGGCGGTGCGGATGATGGAGAAGAAGCGTACCCCGCCAGCCGGCGTCATGTAGTTAAAGGTGTCGCGACTGGCGACCGCCATCCCCGCAACGGCGGCGGCGGAGAGGAACCAGCCGGAGAGCGACAGCAGTCCCATCCCGGCGACCAGGGTCACCAGGGCCAGCAGCAGGCCGAGGGAGAGGCTCAGCCAGTGCTGGCGATAGAGGCGCAGAAACGGCAAGAGATCAGTCATCGAGAGAACCCTCGTTACGTTGGGAGAGCAGGCGGGCAAACGGCCCCTGCGCAGTACTCAGTTGCTGGAAGCTGCCTTGCTCCACCAGCTTGCCGCGCTCCAGCACCAGGATCTGGTCCATCTTGGTGAGCTGGTCGATGCGGTGGGTGATCATCAGCAGGGTCTGGCCTGCGGCGGCCTGTTCGAGCGTGGTCATGATGGCACGCTCGGAGTGACGATCCAGGCTGGCGGTCGGCTCGTCCAGCACCATCAACTGGGTGGACTTGAGCAGGGTTCGAGCCAGGGCGAGGCGCTGGGCCTGGCCGACCGAGAGGCCGCCGGCCTGATCCCCCACCGCATAGTCGAGCCCCTTCTCCATGACAAACTCCCACGCTTGAGCCCGTTTCAGGGCCTCCTCCAGTTCGCTGTCACTGGCCGCGGGGTTGGCCAGCAGCAAGTTGTCGCGCAGCGAGGCGTGGAACAGCTGCGGGTTCTGGGAGAGCCACCCCAGCTGGCGGCGCCACTGGCTCATGTCGAGGCTGGCCAGCTCCTGGCCGTTGACCTTGAGCTCGCCGCGATAGGGGGCAAAGCCGAGCAGGGCGTTGACCAGCGAGCTCTTGCCGGCGCCGCTGATGCCGATGAGGGCGGTGCGCGAGCCGGACGCCAGGGTGAAGTCGATGGGGCCGACCAGCACCTTGCCCTCGGCGCTCAGCACTTCAAGGCTTTTGGCTTCTACCTTGATGGGGGCGTCGGCATGGAAGGGCGCATGGCCTGAGGCGGGTTCCGTCACCTCGGCTTCGAGAAACTCCAGCAGCTGTTCGGCGGCGCCGATGGCCTGCGCCTTGGCGTGGTAGTGGGCGCCGAGTTCGCGCAGCGGAGCGTAGAACTCGGGGGCCAGAAACAGCACGAACAGGCCGGTAAACAGGGTAACTTTGCTGCCATAGTGGCCGAAGTTCAGGTGATCGATATAGGAGAAACCGAAGTAGACGGCCACCAGCGCCACCGAGAGGGCGGCGAAGAACTCCAGCACGGCGGTACTGAGGAAGGCAAGACGCAGCACCTCCATGGTGCGTTCGCGAAAATCTTCCGACGCATCGCGAATGGCATCCCCTTCCGCCTGGGTGCGCATGAAGAGCTGCAGGGTGCGCAGCCCCTTCAGGCGATCGAGGAAGTGGCCGGAGAGACGGGCCAGCGCCTGGAAGTTGCGGCGGTTGGCATCGGCGGCGCCGACCCCCACCAGGATCATGAAGAGGGGAATGAGGGGCGCCGTGCCCAGCAGGATCAGGCCGGCGGCCCAGTTGACCGGGAACACGGCCACCAGGATCACCACCGGAATGAACACGGCAATCGCCATCTGCGGCAGATAGCGGGAGAAGAAATCCTGCATGTTTTCAATCTGCTCCAGCAGCAGGCTGGCCCAGCTGCCGGCCGGTCGACGCTGGATGTAGGCCGGTCCCAACCGGCCGAGGCGGGTGAGTACCAGCTCGCGGATGGCCTGGCGCACCGCGCTGCCAGCCTTGAAGCTGGCTACTTCACGGCCATAGGCCAGCACCGCCTTGCCGAGGGTGACCAGCAGCAGGGCGATGAAGAGGGGAATGGATTGCGCCGGCGTGGTGCCCTCGATGATGAAACCGTGCAGCAGGGTGGCCAGCAGCCAGGCCTGTGCCACCATCAGGATGCCCTGACCCAGGCCAAAGCCGATGGAGAGGCCGATCCAGCGCCGGCCGTGGCTCGATTGATTGCGCAACCAGCCATAGAGTCGTTTTTGCGTTTTTTTATCCATTACCACCATCCTCGCGTCGAGTGGCGCAAGACTATCCTCGCCCCCCAGGCTTGGCAACCTTGTAAATTCCGGCTTGTGAAAACGGTTGATTGAAAAAGCGGCTCGCTGCTCATTAGTTGGTCGAACAGATTGATTTACGGTAAAAAACCGTATCGAGGTGATTGCGCTCGGCGGCAAAATGCATATAGTAGAGGCCCTGACGCGGGTGTAGTTCAATGGTAGAACGGTAGCTTCCCAAGCTGCATACGTGGGTTCGATTCCCATCACCCGCTCCAAATTCCAGATAACGGTCAAGGCCGTTGTCACCTCAGCCGAAACGGCTGTCTGTCGTGGGGTTTCCCCATCACACCAAGCAAGTTTTGATGCCAGGCGGGCATCGTATAATGGCTATTACCTCAGCCTTCCAAGCTGATGATGCGGGTTCGATTCCCGCTGCCCGCTCCAGCCTTCATGCAAAAAGCCCACTCCTGCGAGTGGGCTTTTTGTTGTCTGTTTTTTGATGCAGGCGATAGTGCCAGCTCGGCCACCCTGAAAGGCGCGGAAATGGAAAAGGCGCCATCGGCGCCTTTTCAACTCGGGAGGAGGGAGGATTACTCCTGCTCCAGCTCACCGCAGAAGCGATAGCCTTCGCCGTGGATGGTGGCGATGATCTCGGGGGTGTCGTTGACGCTCTCGAAGTGCTTGCGGATGCGGCGGATGGTGACATCCACGGTACGGTCGTGGGGCTTGAGCTCACGGCCGGTCATCTTCTTGAGCAGCTCGGCACGGGTCTGGATCTGGCCTGGGTTTTCGCAGAAGTGCAGCATGGCGCGGAATTCGGAGCGCGGCAGCTTGAACATGTCGCCAGCCGGGCTGACCAGGGCGCGGCTGTTGATGTCCAGTGCCCAGCCGTTGAACAGGTAACGCTCCACCAGCTTCTTCTCTTCGCCACCGGCGGCCACGTTCATGGTACGGCTCAGCAGGTTGCGGGCACGGATGGTCAGCTCACGGGGGTTGAACGGTTTGGTGATGTAATCGTCAGCACCGATCTCCAGACCCAGGATCTTGTCCACTTCGTTGTCACGACCGGTCAGGAACATCAGGGCGATGTTGTCGTCCTCACGCAGCTCGCGTGCCAGCAGCAGGCCATTCTTGCCCGGCAGGTTGATGTCCATGATCACCAGATTGATGGTGTGGGAAGTCAGAGCCTGATGCATCTCATCGCCATTGTTGGCTTCGAGCACGATATAGCCCTCTGCCTCGAAGATGCTTTTCAGGGTATTGCGAGTGACCAGTTCGTCTTCGACGATCAGAATGTGTGGTGTTTGCATGAGTATTCCCAGATTCTTATCAGTTAGTTATCTAAATTTTAACACTCTTTGGCGTTACCCGACCGGTCCTGAAAATTTATTACGTCATCCTGGGTATGAATGTCAGGTCGGATTATCGCGAATTTGGCATCAGCGTTGGCAAACATCCCTGTGCCACACATAGGCTCTCAATAAGTCTGATCGAGAGAAGCCTGGAAAGGTAGTCCATTACAAAAGTGGCTGCATTTTATCAGTTAACAGGCGCATAACAACACTCTTTGCCGTCAGATAGCAACTTTTTAACTCTGGTTTGATATAGGTCAAACCCTGAGTTCACAGCATGATACTTGGGGTTGCCCCCATTTTCGCCCCTATAAAATGTAATGGAATGTAACATGTGGTTGACATGAATTTGTGGGAAAACTACAGAAAAATCTGCTTTATTGCACCCTTTTCGGCGCCGAAATGGCCTGCCTACGCCATTGTGACGGCCTGGAATCCTGCCAGTCGCCAGCTGGGAATGCGTCGCAATACCCGCCGTCAGCGGGCCCTGTGGCGGGCCATTGCGGCGGTTCCTCGCTGGCAGGTGATGGGGCCCTGCCGGGGCAGTTCGCTGGATGAAAGCTGGCAGGAGTCGTCGCTGCTGCTGGCCTCCACGCGCAGCGAGGCCATCCGGCTGGCGGCCCGCTTTGGCCAGAATGCCATCTACTGGGTGGAACAGGGGGAACTGTGGCTGCTGCCGGTGTTGCTGGCGGGAGAGCCACACCATCTGGGCAAAATTGAATCCCACTGGATTGTCAGGGGCTCTGCTTGATGAAAGAATGAGCGAATTCATGTCCATGGAAGGAGACTTATGATGCTGGATCTACTGCCCGATCTCTGTGACGAGTACGGCGATGCCCTGCAGGTGGCGGAGCCGCTGTTTCAAGATTTTGGTGGCAAGGCGCTGTTTCACGGCCAGGCAGTCACCCTCTCCTGTTACGAGGACAACAGCCTGGTGCGGGAGCTGGTCAACCGACCCGGGCAGGGGCAGGTGATGGTGATCGATGGCGGTGGCTCCCTGCGCCGCGCCCTGCTCGGCGATCAGCTGGCGATCAAGGCGGCGGAGCAGGGCTGGGAAGGCATCGTGATTTACGGCGCCGTGCGCGATGTGGGTACGCTGGCGACACTGGCGCTGGGGGTCAAGGCATTGGCGCCCTGTCCGGTCAAAACCGAGAAGCGGGGGCAAGGGGAACTGGATGCCGTAGTGTCGTTTGCCGGGGTGACCATACATCCGGGTGACTACGTCTACGCCGATCTCAACGGCGTGCTGGTGAGCGCCACCCGGCTGATCTGACCCAGCTAGAAGTTGAAACCGACCCCGACGCTGAGGGATTGTTCGGTGCTAAAGGCGCTGACGCCGTAGTTGGCGGTGATGGCCAGTTGCGGGGTCAACAGCAGGCTGGTGTTGAGCTCCAGCAGGGTGCTGGGCTTGTTCACTTCCAGCTGTTTGAGCTGGCTGCCGATGTTGAGCATGGGGGAGAGCTGATAGCGCACCCCCGAGCTCAGGTTGTAGCCGGATTGCTCGCTGCTGGGGCCGACGGCCGGGCCTGCTTCCATGTAGAGGCTGACGCCATCGTGCAGCGGATACTGATAGCCGGTATTGATGAGCCAGAGATCGAAACTGTCGTTGTGATGAGCCTGATTGTCGAGCAGCACGCCGGAGTAACTCTTGACGTAGAGCTGGCTGTTGGCGTCGTTCTTGAGGAAATCCCAGTCGGCGGCCTGGGCGGTAAGGCTGAGGCATGAGACGAGTGCGATGACGGATGATTTGACCATTCTTTTCCCCTCCCTGGGTCCGGAACAGGAATACAAGCATGGCACATGCCAGCTGGTAGTAAAGGGAACCCCGATCACAATAAAACAGTTTTGATTTGCTCCGCTCTCATGGTACACAGGCCCCCATCACCATGTTTCTTCCCCTATTTTGCTGATATCAAGAGGTGAACCCATGAACAAAAAACTGACTCTGCTGGCCGTACTGGCCCTGGGAGGCTGCGCCATGGCAACTGGTTCCAAGCTGACTCAACTGCAAGCTTCCACCTGGCAACTGCAAGGGGCGAGCGGCGACACCTTCACCCTGCAAGTCGCCGGTGACAAGGTCGCGGGCAAGGGTGGCTGCAACCGCTATTTCGGCGCCATCACCCAGCAGGGTGACGGTGTGCTGGCGCTGGGCCCCATGGGTTCGACCCGCATGATGTGCATGGGCGATCTGGCTGGCAAGGAGATGCTCTATCTGCAGAAGCTGGAGAAAGTGGCGAGCTTCCAGATCAGCGGTCAGCAGCTGGTATTGAGCGACGCCAACAAGGCGGCGCTGCTTACCTTCGACGCCATGCCTGCCGCCAAGTAACTGACGGTTTTGTCAGGGACTGTCGTAGCGCGAGCTGACAGCTCAACGCAAAAGGGACGCCTCGGCGTCCCTTTTGCTATTTGCACTCCCTTTTGCAACTGGGCTCCCGGATAGGCTAGCCCCCCCGCTGAAACTTGAAGCGCTTCTTGCGCCGGTAGGGATAGACATCCTCGAATACCCCCTCCTTGATGTTGCTCTGCAGCATCTTCCAGTAGTTGGCATCGAACAGCTCCTTGTGCAGCTGCATCATGATTTCGCGCACCTGGGGTTTTTGCAGCAAAAAGGTGGCGAACTCCTCGGGGAAGATGTCGTTGGGGGCGACTGAATACCAGGGTTCTGCGCTCCATTCGTCCTCGGGGTAACGGGGCGGCGGGATCTGGCGGAAGTTGCACTCCGTCATGTAGCAGATCTCGTCGTAGTCGTAGAACACCACCCGTCCGTGGCGGGTGACGCCGAAGTTCTTGAACAGCATATCGCCCGGGAAGATGTTGGCCGCCGCCAGCTGCTTGATGGCGTTGCCGTACTCCTCCAGCGCGAGCCGGGTCTGCTGTTCGTCCGCCTTGTCCAGATAGAGGTTGAGCGGGATCATCTTGCGCTCGGTGTAGAGGTGCTTGATCACCAGCTTGTCGTCGGTGAGGGTCAGCGCAGATGGTGCCACCGTCTTGAGCTCGGCCAGCAGTTCGGGCGAGATGCGATCGAGGGGAAACTCGAAGTTGGTGAACTCCTGGGTATCGGCCATGCGGCCCACCCGGTCGTGCTGCTTTACCAACCGGTACTTCGCCTTCACCTGCTCGTGGCTCACGTCCTTGGGGGGCGTGAACTCGTCTTTGATCACCTTGAACACCACGTCATAGGAGGGGAGGGTAAACACGCTCATCACCATCCCCTTGATGCCGGGGGCGATGACGAACTGTTCCCGGCTCTGGGCCAGGTGCTGCTGGTAGTGGCGATAGAGCTCGGTCTTGCCGTGCTTCTGGCAACCGATGGCGTTGTAGATCTCGTAATCGGGCTTGTGGGGCATGATTTGGCGCAGAAACAGCACGAACAGCGCCGGCACGGGGGCATAGACCATAAAGTAGGCGCGGGCGAAGCCGAACACGATGGAGGCCAGCTCAGGCTCGAAGATGACGGTGTCCACATAGATGCTCTGGCCGGTACTGAGCAGCGGCAGAATGAAGGGAAAAACCTGCCCCTTGACCCGGATCAGCCCCACCAGATAGGCGCCCTTGTTGCGGTAGAACACCTCCTTGAGCAGCTCGATGGCGAACGGTTCATGGTGCAGGATGACCGGCCCGTTCTCGGCAAGATGACGCTGGATGTCGACAATATCCCGCTGTTTGTCCTCATAGGGCAGGGTGAAGCTGTAATCTCCCAGCAGCTGGCTCAGGGTCTGCGGCAGGTGGGCGAGATCGGTGCGATAGATGCGCAGCAGGGCGCTCAGGTCGGGGTGTTCTCCCCGGCTGCGAAACGGATGGATGTAGAGGTTCTCGTCGCGAATGTTGCGATGGCGGAAGATGCGGCGATAGACGGAGTTGAAGAAGGACTCCGCCACCTCGAAGTTCTCGCACTTGGGCAGCAGATCGCTGAACGCCCCCTTCACCTGCTTGAGCAGGGCCTGGCTCGGCAGGGTCGCCCCCATCATCTGCTTGATCAGCGCCGTGGTGGCGCCGACGTGGTGATCGTAGAGGCGAATGCGCTCGCGCCCGGCGAGCTGCACCCCGAGCCAGTCGCTGTTCTCGAAGCGACTCTTGCTGCCCTGGGTGATTTCGAGAAATCGGCTGTAAAACGACTCGAAGCGTTGCAGAATCGTCTCGGCGACGGCCTGTTCCAATGGCTGCTGCATCTCTCTCTTCCTTGTGATCTGTCGGGCCGATGGCGCCTGGGATTGGCTGCAATTTGTTCACATTCCCGGCCACTATGGCAACATTCAAACGTCTGTTCAAGTGGCAATTTTCGGGTGAAAACGGTAGATTGCGCCCCTGTTTTGCCGATGATCCGCTGCCGTTTGCGCGTTCGGCCCTGCCCAGGAGAAAACCCGATGAAACTCTATTTTGTGCTGGTGGCCCCCGCCCGCCCGGCCAACGTGGGCGCTGCCGCCCGCGCCATGAAAACCATGGGCTTTGATGCCATGCGACTGGTGGCAAGCCGGGTGCACGAAGAGGAGGAGGCGAGCTGGGTGGCCCACGGTGCGCAGGAGGTCCTGACCCAGGCCGAGGCATTCGACACCCTGGAAGAGGCGCTGGCCGACATGGATCTGGTGGTGGCCACCACCGCCCGCCAGCGCGGCCGTTATCAGCACTACCTCACCCCGGCCGAGATCCGCGACCAGATCAAGGCCAAGCCGTCGCTGGACAAGGTCGCCATCGTGTTTGGCTGCGAGGAGTCGGGGCTCTCCAACGAGCAGCTGGCCCAGGTCGACCTCATCAGCTATCTGCCGCTCAAGGTGAGCTACCCGTCCCTGAACCTGGGGCAGGCGATCATGCTGTACGCCTACGAACTGAGCCAGTTGCTCGATGAGCCCGAGGTGATAGCAGAAAATGTTGATAACGCCGGACAGGTTCGGGTGCTGAAAAGCAAAACAGCAGAAATTCTCGGTGAGCTCGGAGTTTCGCAGGATGAAAAACTGCATCAATGGGTGATGGACCGAGTGCCCATGCTGCCGCAGCGGGATTTGAATATGCTCCACCTGCTCTGCAAAGACCTTGCCCGCAAACTTGGCAAAGAGGTTTAGGTTGACAGCCCTGCGCCCGGCGCGGTATTGCTAAAAGCCAGCTTCGTTCAAGAGTGTTCGTCATGCAGTTATTCACCAACGTCATCACCACCACCATTATTACCGGTACCACCACAGGTGGCACTGGGGCCGGTTGATGCGCTGACGAACAAGCACAGAAATCAGAAAAGGCCCGTACCCACCCAGTACGGGCCTTTTTGTTGGATGATTTTCAGAACCATTTTCGGGCAAATTTGCAAAGATCACAGGGAGAGAAAGCGATGAGAGTGTTGAAGTTTGGCGGGTCGTCACTGGCCGATGCAGAGCGTTTTTTACGGGTCGCCGATATCGCGGTGAATACCCACGGCCAATCCCAGGTTGCCCTGGTGCTGTCGGCACCGGCCAAGGTGACCAACCACCTGGTGGCTCTGGTGGAACAGACCAGCCGCGGCATGGATGCCAGCAGCACCTTGTTCGAGATCAACGGCATCTTCTCCCGCCTCTTGGCCGGCTTGAAGGCAGCCTATCCGGCGCTGGATGACAAGGCGCTGCAGGCTCGTCTCACCAGCGAACTGGATCAGGTGGAGCGACTGATGCAGGGCATCCGCCTGCTGGGGCTCTGCCCGGACAACGTGCAGGCCCGCATCCTGAGCCGGGGCGAGAACCTCTCCATCGCCTTCATGCACGAGCTGCTGCGGGTGCGCGGCCTCGAGCTGGACATCATAGTGCCGGAACAGCTGCTGGTGACCGACGGCGGTTATCTGGAGGCTCACGTCGACATCGAAGCCTCCCGCCTGCGTTTTGCCGCCAAGGGCCTGCGCTCCGACTGCCTCTACCTGATGCCGGGCTTCACCGGCGGCAGCGACAAGGGTGAGACCGTGCTGCTGGGTCGTAACGGCTCTGACTACAGCGCAGCCGTGCTGGCCGCCTGCGTCGATGCCGAGTGCTGCGAGATCTGGACCGACGTCGAGGGCTGCTACAACTGCGACCCGCGCCTGGTGCCGGACGCTTACTTACTGAAAACCCTCTCCTACAAGGAGGCGATGGAGCTCTCCTACTTCGGTGCCAAGGTACTGCACCCGAAAACCATCGCGCCGGTGGCCCAGTTCCACATTCCCTGCCTCATCAAGAACAGCTTCAACCCGCAGGGGCCGGGCACCCTCATCGGCGTCGAGCAGGGGGATGACGACCTGAAAGTGAAGGCCATCTCGGATCTCTCCGGCATGTGCATGTTCAACGTCTCCGGCCCCGGCATGAAGGGGATGGTGGGCATGGCCGGCCGCATCTTCTCCGCCGTCTCCCGCGCCGGGGTCAGCATCGTCCTCATCACCCAGTCATCCTCCGAGTACAGTGTCAGCTTCTGTATCCACAGCTATGACTGCGACAAGACCCGCAAGGTGCTGGAGCGCGAATTCGAGCTCGAATTCAAGAACCAACTGCTGGATCCGCTTGAAATCATGCAGGATCTGGCGATCATCTCTCTCATCGGTGACGGCATGCGTACCAGCAAGGGGATGGCGGCCCGCTTCTTCACCTCGCTGGCCCAGGCTTCCATCAACATCGTTGCCATCGCCCAGGGTTCGAGCGAGCGCTCCATCTCTGCGGTGGTGCGGGATCGTAAGGTGGCCGAAGCCATCAAGGCCTGCCACCAGAACTTCTTCGGCAGCCAGCAGTTCATCGACTTGTTCGTGGTCGGCGTCGGCGGTGTCGGCGCGGCCCTGGTGGATCAGATTGCCCGCCAGCAGCCGGTATTGGCCGAGCAGGGCACCGGCCTGCGGGTGGTGGGCATCGCCAACAGCCGCCAGATGGCGGTCAACAAGGATGGGCTGAACCTCGCCAACTGGCGTGAACAGCTGGTGGAAGCCCGTGACAGCTTCAGCCTGGAAGCGGTACAAAAGCTGGTGGAAGAGAGCCACCTCATCAACCCGGTGATCGTCGATTGCACCTCCAGCGAGGCCATCGCCGTCCAGTACGCCGACTTCCTCGCCGCCGGTTTCCACGTGGTCACCCCGAACAAGAAGGCCAACACAGGGTCGCTCGATTACTACAAGGCGCTGCGCCGCACCGCCCGCCAGACCCGTCGCAAGTTCTTGTACGAGACCAACGTGGGCGCCGGCCTGCCGGTCATCGAGAACCTGCAGAACCTGATCAAGGCCGGCGACAAGCTGCGCGCCTTCGACGGCGTGCTGTCCGGTTCGCTCTCCTTTATCTTCGGCAAGCTGGATGAGGGGATGGCCTTCTCCGACGCCACCAAGATTGCCCGTGGCAACGGCTTTACCGAGCCGGATCCGCGCGACGATCTCAACGGCATGGACGTGGCCCGCAAGCTGCTGATCCTGGCCCGTGAGGCCGGCATGGCGCTGGAGCTCTCCGACGTGGAGGTAGAGCAGGCATTGCCGCCCGGTTTTGATGTGAGCGGCGATGTGGAAGCCTTCATGGCCCGCCTGCCGGAGGCTGACGGCTGGTTCCGCGACCAGTTTGCGGCCGCCCAGCGTGACGGCAAAGTGCTGCGCTACGTGGGTTCCATCGAGGGTGGCAAGTGCAAGGTCGCCATCAAGGCGGTCGGCGCCGACGAGCCGCTGTTCAAGGTCAAAGACGGGGAAAACGCGCTCGCCTTCTTCTCTACCTACTACCAGCCGATCCCGCTGGTGCTGCGCGGCTATGGCGCCGGTACCGAAGTGACCGCCGCGGGCGTCTTTGCCGACGTGCTGCGCACCCAGAACTGGAAGCAGGAGTTGTAAGCATGAGTTCAGACATGTACCAGAGCGGCAGCGTGGTGGCCTATGCCCCCGCCTCCAGCGCCAACCTGAGCGTGGGATTCGATGTATTGGGGGCGGCGCTCGCCCCCGTGGATGGCTCCCTGCTCGGGGATCGCGTCCAGGTCAAGGCGGCCGATGTGCCGTTTGCTCTCTCCTCCGTGGGCCGTTACGCCCACAAGTTGCCGGCTGACCCGAAAAAGAACATCCTCCATGACTGCTGGCTCGCCTATGGCGAGGCACTGGAGAAGTGCGGCCTGACACTCAAGCCGCTCGAGATGGTGCTGGAGAAGAACCTGCCGGTGGGCTCGGGTCTGGGTTCCAGCGCCTGCAGCGTGGTGGCGGCACTGGAAGGGCTGAACGCTTTTCACGGCGCGCCCCTCAATGAACATGACCTGCTGCTGTTGATGGGGGAGATGGAAGGCAAGATCTCCGGCTCCGTCCACTACGACAACGTCGCCCCCTGCTATCTGGGCGGCATGCAGCTGGTGCTGGAAGAGCACGGCGTCATCAGCCAGGGCATTCCGGTGTTTGAGCAGTGGTACTGGGTGGTCTGCTATCCGGGCACAGTGGTCTCCACCGCCGCTGCCCGCGCCATTTTGCCGGCCCAGTATCGCCGGCAGGATTGCCTCACCTATGGCCGCCGGCTGGCCGCCTTCGTGCACGCCAGCTACACCGGGCAGGAGGGGCTGGCGGCGAGCGTATTGAAAGACGTGATTGCCGAGCCCTACCGCGCGGCGCTCATTGAAGGTTTTGCCGAGGTGCGGGCCCAGGCCGCCCAGAACGGGGCGCTGGCCACCGGCATCTCGGGCTCCGGCCCCAGCGTGTTCGTGGTGATGAAGGATCTGGCCCAGGCCGAGCGGATGAAAGATTGGATGGACGCACATTTCGTG
Organism: Aeromonas sp. QDB39; assembly: GCF_027707585.1. Taxonomy (NCBI): domain Bacteria; kingdom Pseudomonadati; phylum Pseudomonadota; class Gammaproteobacteria; order Aeromonadales; family Aeromonadaceae; genus Aeromonas; species Aeromonas sp. QDB39. The sequence goes on from NZ_JAPCIV010000011.1 coordinate 124,476, forward strand.
CAGAACGAAGATGGATTTGCCCGGGTTTGCAAACTCGACATGGCCGGGGCACGGGTAACAGGAAGCGAGCTATGAATCTTTACAATATCAAGGACAAGAGTGAACAGGTGAGCTTCGCCCAGGCGGTGCGTCAGGGTCTGGGCCGCGAACAGGGTCTGTTCTTCCCCGAGCAGCTCGAGCCGTTGGCCGACGTCGATGCTCTGCTGGATCTGCCGCTGGTGGAGCGTTCCGCCCGCATCCTCAGCCACCTGCTGGGGGACGAAGTGCCCGCGCCCAAGGTACACGAACTGGTCAAGGCCGCCTTCACCTTCCCGGCGCCGCTGGTGAAGCTCAAGGATGGCACCTATGCCCTCGAGCTGTTCCACGGCCCGACCCTGGCGTTCAAGGATTTCGGCGGCCGCTTTATGGCCCAGTGTTTGGCTGCGTTCCGTACCAACGACAAGATCACCATCCTCACCGCCACCTCCGGTGACACCGGCGCCGCCGTGGCCCACGCCTTCTACGGGCTGGAGGGGATCGAGGTGGTGATCCTCTACCCCAAAGGCAAGATAAGCCCGCTGCAGGAGGCGCTGTTCTGCACCCTGGGGGGCAACATCCGCACCATCGCCATCGACGGCGACTTCGATGCCTGTCAGGCGCTGGTGAAGCAATCCTTCGATGACGAAGAGCTGAAAAAGGCGATTGGTCTGAACTCCGCCAACTCCATCAACATCAGCCGCTTGCTGGCCCAGGTTTGCTACTACTTCGAGGCGCTGGCCCAGCTGCCGAAAGCCGATCGCGCCAAGGCGGTCATCAGCGTGCCGTCCGGCAACTTTGGCAACCTCACCGCAGGCCTTATCGCCAAGGCGCTGGGGCTGCCGGTGAAGCGCTTTATCGCCGCCACCAACGCCAACGATACCGTGCCGCGCTACCTGAAAACCGGCCAGTGGGATCCGCACCAGACAGTGGCAACCCTGTCGAACGCCATGGATGTGAGCCGCCCCAACAACTGGCCTAGGGTGGAAGAGCTGTGCCGTCGCAACGGCTGGGCGCTGGAGACCCTGGGTTCTGGCATGCGCAGTGATGCCCAAACTCGCGATGCGCTGAAACGCCTGCATGAGCTGGATTACCTCTGTGAACCCCACGGCGCCATTGCCTGGGATCTGCTGGGCGAACAGCTGTCTGAGGACGAAGTGGGGGTGTTCCTCTGCACCGCTCATCCGGCCAAGTTCAAGGAGTCGGTGGACGAGATCCTGGGGCTGGACGTACCGCTGCCCGGCCCGCTTGCCAAGCACGCCGTGCTGCCGCTCTTGTCCCACAACCTGCCGGCGGAGTTTGCCCCGCTAAGGGCCTTCCTGCTCGGTTAAGTTGATTGCCAATCCCCCGAGCTCGGGGGATTTTTCTATCCGTTGCTTTTTATCCGTGACAGGGCGGGCAGGCCGCCCAATATAAGGAGTGAAGATGAGTCAGCATCCCCTTCGAACTCTCATCGAGACCTGTGATGCCGCCATCTCCCGGCGCGATTTCGACGCTTTGATGGCCTTCTACGCCGAGGACGCCGCGCTGGTGGTCAAGCCCGGCATGGTGGTGCGCGGCATTCCCGCCATCCGCCGTGCCTTCACTGCCATCTCGGATTACTTTCAGGGGCAGCTCAAGGTGGAGCAGGGGGTAATGGAGGTGATCGAGGGGGCCGACAATGCGCTGGTGATCATGGAGACCCGGCTCAATTACCCCGATGGCCAAGGGGGCCTGACTGAGGAAACCCGCCGCGCCACCTATGTGTTTCGCAAAGAAGCCGATGGGCAGTGGCGCTGCACCATAGACAACTCCTATGGCACTGCGTTGCTGGCAGCGGTGGGGGCCGACGTCCGGCCTTCTTCTGATTAGAGCCGTGGCAACTTATCTCGGACGGGATGTTTTTTTATTTCCGATCATCCTGAACCGTGGCCCGATGAGCGCGATAGTCCTCGAACGGCTGGTTGTGATAACAGGATTGGCGGTCCGGTTAAGTGATTGACCAACCCGCACTCGTCGGGTTAGCCTCTTGGCTCCTTTGATGTATGAGTACTTCCTCCGATGCGCATTTAACCTGTCCGCACCCCGCTTTTGATTCCTCTCCCGCCAGGGAGAACGGGTGCGTCTTACCGTGACAGGTTGATGCTGATTCCTCTGCTGTTTTCCTATTTGTGGACACGTGTCCCTGTCATTTGGCTTGGCTCTTGGCCTGCGGCTTCCGCATTGGCCCACAGGAGTTCAGATGACCCATATCGCATGTCATATCAATGCCTTGCAACTGCCCTTCGGCGCCTGCACTGTGCCCCTTACCTTCACTTTGCCCGCTGCGGGCTGCACCCTGATCGGTCGCAACGGCATCGGCAAGAGCCTGCTGCTCGAACTGCTGGCGGGCCAGCGCCGCGCGGCTTCTGGCAAGATCGAGTGGTTGACCCCCATCAGCTGGTTGTCCCAGTTTGCGCCCGCGCAGGCTCATGACGACGCAGCCAGCGTGGCCGACATGATCGGCTGGAGCGAGCCGCTGCGGGCCCTTGAGCGCATCGAGCAGGGGAGCTGCGCCCTGGACGATTTCGAGCGGCTGGCTGATCGCTGGAACCTGCGCAGCGATCTTGCCGACCTGCTGGCAGAGGCTGGCCTCAGACTCGATGCCCATACCCCGGTCAGCACCCTGAGCGGTGGCCAGCTCACCCGTTTGCGCCTGCTGGCGCTGTTTGCGAGATCTGCTCACTTTCTGCTGCTTGATGAGCCGGACAACCACCTGGATGCCAGTGGCATCGCGTGGTTGAGCCAGCGATTGGCCAGCCACAGTGGTGGCTATCTGCTGGTAAGTCACGACCGGCGTCTGCTCAATCAGACCAGCCAGATTCTGGAGCTGGGCGAGCAGGGGCTGCAGAGCGCCAGCCTCTCGTTTGAGGCATTTTTGGCGCAGCAGGCCGAGCTGCAGGCTGCCCGCAGCGCTCGGCTGGCGCAGGCGGAGCGCCGTGAAAAGGCGGCGGCGCGCAGCGTGCAAAGGGTGCGCGAACAGGCGGCCAGACGGGCCAGCCAGGGGCGGCGCGAGCGCGGCTCCCAGGCCAAGATCCTGCTCGATTTCAAAGCAGAGCAGGCGGGTAAATCCCTTGGCAAGGTACTGGATCGCCACCAGCGGGGCCACAGTGCCCAGCTGGAGGCTCGCGCCGAGGCGGCAGCCGCACTGGCGGCGGTGCAGCCGCTTGTCATGCAGTGGCCGGCAGAGAGCGATCGCAAGGGGGCGGCCCAGCCGCTGGTGATCACGGCGGCGCGCCACAGGCGCTGGCACGATCAGCAGGTAGATCTGGTGCTGCAACGGGGAGAGCGTTGTTTGCTGGTCGGTCGCAACGGCAGCGGCAAGTCGAGCCTGCTGCAAATGCTGCGCGGTGAGTTGGCGCCCGAGGCGGGCAGCTTTCGCATCAATGGCCGGCTGGCGTGTCTTGATCAGGGGCTCAGCCTGATTGCGCGAGACCTCAGCCCGCTGGCCAATCTGCTGGCGGTTGCACCGACACTGTCTGAGAGCGACGCAAGAACCCGGTTGGCGGGTATCAAACTGCGCGGCGATCGCGCTCTGATGCCCTGTCATGGTCTGAGCGGTGGCGAGCGACTAAAACTGGGCCTGCTGATGGTGCTGGCGCAACTGCCAGACCTGTTGCTGCTGGACGAGCCGGACAACCATCTGGATCATGTCTCGCGCCAGCTGCTTATTCAGGTGTTGGCCGACTACCCGGGTACCCTGCTGCTGGTCTCCCACGATCCCGAGTTTATGGCCGGGGTAGGGGTTGAAAGGGAGTATTGGTTGGGGGGATAGGGGGCTAAATCGTGAGCCAGCCAAGGAATGGCTGGCTCAGAAAGGTGGGGGGCCTAGATTATGACTCATATAATACTCTTCTTGAACAGGATGTAAGTCTCATCTAAACAAAGCAGGTGTTCTCATAGTTATTATTCGCAGTAGATACAGAAAAATTATTGTTTGATTAATGTGTCTTTTAGTGATGGTATTATTTTTTTGATATGTTCCTCATGTATTTGCAAGCTACAGAACTTGGATATTTCAAAAGCTACAGTGGTATTATTGATATTAATAGAGGTGCTTAGCTTATCAATTTTGTATTCTTTGTTGGCTATTAACTGGGTTAACGATTCGAAGGCATCTTTTGTACTAGTTATTTCTATTGTGGCTCTTGCATTTTTATCTATAGCTAGCTGACTTACTTTAACTTTTTCTGCACCATTGATCTTGGATTGTAATTCTAGCTCAAGAATATCCTTGAATTTTTTTAAGTTTATTTCAGGGGTGCTGAATCCAATTTGAAAGTCCAGTGCGCTTGAAAAATTCCTTATAAAGTTTTTAATGGTACTCGGTGGGTTGTTAATTACCATCAACATTCTATTTGTATCTAATGTCTCAATGTGAAAATTGATGTTGCGATATGTTATGTATGAGATTTCATCGACTACATTTCCGAACTGATCATAAGCTTCCTCATGAAATTCAAGTTTCTCTGAGTAAGTGGCATAAAGAGTTTCATCCTCACTTAGCGATAATCCATAAAATGTAAAATCGTTATTCTCATTACCTGTTTTTTTTAAATCAGAGAGTATATTGAAAGTGTTCTTTTTACTGTTTATTAGTAACATTCTGAATCTATTTCGACTCATCTGAATTTTCCTCCAAAGCTGAGATCAAGATTTCATTAATTATTTTTTTAGCTGTTGTTTCTATGGCTTTTGATATTTCAAGCTCCTCTTTGGCATCTAATCTAGATGGGTTTTTATTATATTCACCTTGACTCTTATATTTATACTTGCCTCGGGTTATATAAGAAAAGTTTTCAAATGTTTCTGGTTCACCAAACATAGCCTCTATTTCATATATGTCCGAACCTATAAGGTTCTCTTCAAATTTCCATCTAATTTTAGATATGTAATACCCTCGTTCATAAAGCTCTTGAAGTTCACCTGACTGTAATACTCCTTCGCCTTTTAATGACGCTCTACTAATATGTATGCCTAGCTCACCAGATCTTTCTTTGTCATCATCAGAGGGTTTGGGATGATATACATAGACATCTGTCACATCGATAGGTTTATGGTTCTCCATGCCATATAATAATTTTTGGAAAAAAGATGTTCTCGCAATAGCATCATCAACAGATGCTAAATTTATGTTTGTAAAATCGAAAGGTGAGTCTGTTTCTTCGGCTTTTCGGACAAGGGATTCACGAATTATTTTTTCATACTCTCTTACTTTAGGGTTGTCTGGGTATCTTACCGTATAACCGGTATCATTTTTCTCAATTGTAATGCAGGCCTCTTTTTTTACTATTTGTTTAAACTCAGATTTAGTGTAGTCAGGTGTTTCATATGTTATGTCTATGATATAGCTACCATTTGAATCTTCATGCCATATGCATAAGTCTCTTTCTTGGGTTATCTTTGTTTTTAGGGTATTAAGAGTTTCTTCCAAAGCATCTTGATCAATTCTAGTCGTATAATCACCAGTAGTTACTTTTTCTTTACGTTGTATAATGCCCATTGCACTGGCTATTTTTTGATGATCATAGTAGTCGTGATTATATTTCGAGAACTCACGCGATAGATCTTCTCGTTTACTTTCTATTGAAATAATAACTCTTCGTGAAAGAAATAAATCTCTCAATTCTGAGTTGTTGATTTTGGATGTGTTTAATGCGTCAAATAAAGCCTTATCTGTAACGCTATATAGATAATTTTTATGCATGAACACTCTTCCAGCCAATGTTTTCAGAATCGTAGAACTCTCTTGTATATGGAATCATATCAAGATGTATATTTAGACTTCTTCCCGCATCATCGTAGCCCCATTCATGAGCATACTTTTCTAAAGCCCTTGTAAAATGAGAGCGAGCTGAAGAATCGGCATTAACTTGAGGTATTTTTAATCTTATTTTGTTTTCGCTATTTAGAAGTTGATATTTAGATAGCAAATCTAGTAGATAGACAAACTACCTACACAGATTGACTATGAAATAAATCTGGAAATCGTTGTATGGTAGGGCTTAGTGGCCTTTTCCAGA
>NZ_JAPCIV010000012.1:0-129592 GCF_027707585.1 Aeromonas sp. QDB39
ACTACCTGAAGCAACACCGCTTATATACCCGCACACTTGGAATTATTTGAGTCTCTAAAAATGAGGGGATCTCTGAGTCTTTCACCGACATCCGGCACCCTGTTTGAGAGTGCCACAGCCTTGAACGACCAGTTATTTGGCCGCTTGGCGTTCCTGCCTAAGCGTTGAGTGAATATTAAACATCCAGGCCCGCCATTGTTAGCGAGATAAACTGGCCTAGATGTTCAAAAAATCTGAAGTGGCTGTACATCCCGGGTTCAGCGAACGGCAGACCCCCACCGGCGAGGTCATGCGCATAATCCGGCTGTCGTACGGGCCCGGCAGATCACGCCGGCTCGGTGCGCCGGCGCCCGCCTTGCCAGGTGGTGCCCATCGAGGCGACGATGATCGCCGCGATCCCCAGCCACTGGGCCGGGGGCAACTGTTCCCCCAGCAACAGCAACCCCATCAGGGCCCCCATGGCGGGTTCACCGCTGGTCAGAATGCCGTAGCTCTTGAGCGGCAGCCGGCGCAGGGCAAACATCTCGAGGGAGTAAGGGATCGCGCTGGAGAGCAGCCCTACCCCCACGATGGTCAGCACCACGGGCAGGGTGAAGGTCGCCTCGCTCGCACCACCGAGGCCGAAGGGCAGCACCAGCAAAGCCCCCACCCACATGCCCAGCGCCGGCGCCTGCGCCCCCAGCAGGGCACCGGCCCGCTTGCCGGTCAGCATGTAGAGCCCCCAGAACACCCCGGCGCCGAGCGCCAACGCCGCCCCCAGCGGATCGAGGGTCTGTTCGGCCGTCCGCAGCGGCAGCAACAACAGCAGGCCGACGATGGCCAGCGCCAGCCAGAGGAAGTCTGCCCGATGGCGCGAGCCGAGCAGCGCCACCGTCAAGGGGCCAATGAACTCGATGGCCAACGCCACGCCGAGGGGGATCCGCTCGATCGCCAGATAGAAGAGCAGGTTCATTGCTCCCAGCGACAGCCCATAGGGGATGGCCCCCAGCAGAGTGCGTCGATCGAAGGGCATTCGCCAGATGCGAAACACCAGCGAGAGGAGCAGGGCGGCGCATCCCAGTCGGAACAAGGTGGTACCGGCAGCCCCGATCAGGGGAAACAGGGACTTGGCCAGCGAGGCGCCGAGGGTAATCGACAGCATGGCGAGGATGACCGCCAGCAGGGAGGAGAAAGCAGTGGTGTTCGGCGGCATCTTGTTCAAACCTGAGCAGACAATGAGAAGTAAAATATATCTGGCGACGGCCGTAATTTCGGTCTAAAACTGGCCCTATTCGATAATTTTTATCTCTATCCCCATGACCGACAAATTCGATCTGCTCATCCTCGCCGAACTGCAGCAGGATGCCCGCCTGCCGATCCCCGAGCTCGCCCACCGGGTCGGCCTCTCGGCGCCGGCCTGTTACCGCCGCGTGCGGGCGCTGCGGGAGGCGGAACTCATCGAACGGGAGGTGGCGCTGGTGGCACCGGCCACCATGGGCTGGCCCATCACCATGCTGGTGCTCGTGACGCTGGAGCGGGATCACGGCCGCATCGTCGATGAGATGATCGCCAGCCTGCAAGGGGAACCGGAGGTCATGGACCTCTGGTACGTCACGGGGGAGCAGGACTTCGTGCTGCAGGTCGCCGCACGGGACATGCAGAGCTACGACCTGTTTACCCGGCGGGTGCTGCATGCCAGGGAGCAGGTGCGCAGCTTCAAGACCCTGGTGGTCATGAAGCAGCACAAACGCTGCGGAGCCTTGCTGCCTGCCTGAGGTGAGAACGCACTGCCCGGTCGAGCCGGTACGCCCCTGGGAAGAAATCAGATGAAGGATGGCGCCTTTGAGCGCGGTGCCAGATATCAACCGGGGCGGGATTGCCCGCCCCGGCTGGGTCAGACCGCTGCCAGCTCCTCCGCCGTCATCGGCCGCAACACCTTGCAGGGGTTGCCGGCCGCCACCACACCTGCCGGCACATCCTTGGTCACCACCGAGCCCGCGCCGATGACGCTGTTGTCCCCTATGGTGACGCCGGGGCAGATGACTGCGCTGCCGCCAATCCAGACGTTGTGGCCGATGCGCACCGGCTTGCCGAACTCCACCCCCTTGATGCGCGGCGCCACCGCCACCGGATGAGCGGCGGTGTAGATCTGCACTCCGGGCGCCAGCAGCACGTTGTCGCCGATGTGCACCTCGCACACGTCGAGGATGGTGCAGCCCACATTGGCGTAGAAGTTCTCCCCCACGAAGATGTTGGCACCATAGTCGCAAAAGAACGGCGGGTTGATGGCGCACGCTTGGCCACGGCCGCCCAGCAGTTCATGGAGCAGGGCATCCCGCACCGGTTTCTCCTGCCAGCTGGTGTTGAAGGTGTGATAGAGCTTGCGGCAGCGCTCGCGCGCCGCTTTCAGCTCAGGGTCGCCCGCATCATAAGGCGCCCCCGCCACCATCTTCTGCCACTCGGCGCCGCGCACTACCGCCTTCGTCATCACCTCGCTCATCGCCTACTCCACCAGCCAGATCAGGGATTCATAAGGGCGCAGCATACAGGACTGCGGCCGGGCCGGGCTATCGGGGTAGTTGCCCAGCAGCAGGCGCCCCTTGCCGGTGGCCAGTTCGTCCGGCAGGGCGAAGGTGGCCGGCTCGCCGTAGAAGTTGCTCACCACCAGCAATGTCTGGCCGTTGGCGCGGCGGGCATAGGCCCAGATCTGCGGGTGCCCTGCCAGCAGCTCCTGATAATCCCCCTGGGTAAAGATGGGGTGTGCCTTGCGCAGGCGGATCAGATCTCGGTAGTGCCAGAACACCGAGTGCTGGTCTGCCAGCGCCGCCTCGGCGTTGATAAGCGGGTAGTTGGCGGCGGGCTTGAGCCAGGGCGTTCCGCTGGTGAAACCGGCGTTGGCCGCGGCGCTCCACTGCATCGGGGTGCGCGAGTTGTCGCGGGACTTGGCGCCGAGAATGGCCAGGATCTCGGCCTCGCTCATCCCTTCGGCCTGCTTGATGGCGAAGATGTTGCGGCTCTCCACATCTTGGTAGTCATCGATGCGCTGATAGCCGGGGTTGGTCATGCCGATCTCCTCCCCCTGATAGATGTAGGGGGTGCCCTGCAAACCGTGCAGCGTGCTGGCCAGCATCTTGGCGGCCACGACCCTATGCTCGCCCTCGTCACCGAAGCGGGAGACGATGCGCGGCTGATCGTGGTTGCACCAGAACAGCGCCGACCACCCCTTGCCGTGCATGCCGCTCTGCCAGTGGTTGAAGATGCGCTTGAGCTCGAGGAAATCGAACGGCGCCTTGGTCCACTTGTCGCCATTGGGGTAATCCACCTTGAGGTGGTGGAAGTTGAACACCATGGAGAGCTCGGAGCCATCCAGCGCGCCGTAGCGCTGGCAGTGCTCCAGCGAAGTAGAGGACATCTCCCCCACCGTCATGGCACCGACCGGAGCAAAGACGTCGCGGCTCACGTCCTGCAAAAATTCGTGGATACGCGGCCCGTCGGTGTAGAAGCGGCGGCCATCGCCAATCTCGTCGTTCGGGAACGCCTGATCCTTGGAGATGAGGTTGATGACGTCGAGCCGGAACCCGTCCACCCCCTTGTTCGCCCAGAAGTGGATGATGTTTTTGACCTCGGCGCGCACCGCCGGGTTCTCCCAGTTGAGATCCGCCTGCTCGCGGGCAAACAGGTGCAGGTAGTACTGACCGGTGGCTGAGTCCAGCTCCCAGGCGCTGCCGCCAAACTTGGATTGCCAGTTGTTGGGCACGCCGCCGTCCACCGGATCGCGCCAGATGTAGTAGTCGCGGTAGGGACTGTTTTTATCCCCCAGCGCCGACTTGAACCAGGCGTGCTCGGTGGAGGTGTGGTTCACTACGATATCCATCACGATGCGGATGTCACGCGCGTGGGCGGCAGCCAGCAGCGCCTCGAAGTCGGCCATGGTGCCGTAGGCGGAGTCGATGGCAAGGTAGTCGGCGATGTCGTAGCCGTTGTCCACCTGCGGGGAGACGTACACCGGAGTCAGCCAGAGGGCATCGACGCCGAGGGTCTTGAGATAGTCGAGGCGGGCCATGATCCCCTTGAGATCGCCGGTGCCACGGGCAGCGGAATCCTGAAAGCTCTTGGGGTAAATCTGGTAAATCACGGCGCTCTGCCACCAGGGTGTTTGGCTCATGGGTCTTGCTCTTGTCTCGAATGAAAAAGGGAGAGGGCGACCCCTGCGGGTCGCCCTGATGCGTGGAATCAGGCGCTGGCCTGGGCCAGCTTGCCGGCCGCCTGCTGGCGCTTGTAGACCAGCAGAGTCAGCACCACAGGCACTACGATGGCCACCAGCATGGCGAGGGAATAAATGGCCCAGTATTGCGGCTGGATGGAGAGGATGCCCGGCAGGCCCCCTACCCCGATGCCGTTGGCCATCACCCCGGCGAAACCGCAGATGAGGGCGGCAAGGCTGGAGCCCACCATGGCGCACAGCATGGGGAACTTGTACTTGAGGTTGATGCCGTACATGGCCGGCTCGGTCACCCCCAGGTAGGCGGAGATGGCGGCAGGCACCGAGATCTCCCGTTCGTTCTCCTTGCGGCTGATCAGAATGATGCCGACGACCGCAGACGCCTGGGCAATGTTGGAGAGGGCGATCAGCGGCCAGATCGGGGTGCCACCCATGCTCTGCATCAGCTGCAGATCCACCGCGTTGGTGGTGTGATGGATGCCGGTGATGACCAGCGGCGCGTAGAGGAAGCCGAACAGGGCGGCACCGATGGGGGCAAACGAACCTGTCATGGCCGCTTTGGCAGCGAAACCGACGCCGTCACCCAACCAGCGACCGAACGGGCCGATAAAGGCGTGAGCCACGATCACCGCCAGCAGCAGGGAGATGAAGGGTACGATCACCAGATAGAGATAGGCCGGAATGATGCGCTTGAGGTTGGTCTCCACCCAGGCTAGGAATACCCCCGCCAGCAGGGCCGGAATGACCTGGGCCTGATAACCCACCTTCTGGATCACGAACAGGCCGAAATCCCACACCTCGGGGGTCTGCTGACCGATGCCGTAGGCGTTCATCAGTTGCGGGGAGACCAGGGTGATACCGAGCACGATGCCCAGAATCTCGGAGCCGCCCATCTTCTTCACCGCAGACCAGCAGACGCCCACCGGCAGGAAGTGGAAGATCGCCTCGCCCAGCAACCAGAGGAAGGCGTGCACCTGAGCCCAGAACTGGCTGATCTCGGTGAGGGAATGAGTGCCATCGTCGAACATCTTGATGTCGCCGATGACGTTGCGAAAGCCCAGGATCAGACCGCCAGTGATGATGGCGGGCAGCAGCGGCACGAAGATCTCAGCCAGATGGGAGATGCCCCGCTCCAGCGGATTCATGTTCTGGCGCGCCGCCTGCTTGGCGGCCTCCTTGCTGCCACCGCTGACGCCGATCTCTTCGGTCAGCGCCTTGTACCAATGCTCTACCTCGTTGCCGATGACTACCTGGAACTGGCCACCCTGGGTGAAGCTTCCCTTCACCGCCGGGATGGTTTCGATGGCCTTGCTGTCGGCCTTGGCAGGATCGTTCAGGACGAAGCGCAGCCGGGTCAGGCAGTGACTGACGGTGGCGATGTTCTCCTTGCCACCGATCTTGTCGATGAGCGTGGCCAGGTGTTGTGCGTTGATCTTGGACATGAGTCTTCCCTCTGTGACTCCATTGATATTGGTCTGCGTCGCCCTTTTGGGCCAGTCAGTGGGCCCGAGCGTTTTTGGTATCGTTCCCATTTAGCATGCCGACAATCTGGCCAGATCAAAATGGGAACGTTCCCATTTCGTGGCCGAGCTCACAAAAAGCACAGTTTTTGTGCAGGACTAGGTGATGGCAATCACAGAGGGTGGCTGGGGGCTATGGTCGCCAGCGGAGGCAGATCCTGCTCGATCTGGCCGAGCAGCTGACGGGCCGCCTGCTCGCCCGCCCCCTTGTAGCCCAGATCCAGGCTGAGGGCGTTGGGGAAGAGAAAGCTGAGCATGGGGTTGTTGCCAAGACCGGTCACCAGCACCTCGCTGCGCCCCTGCTCCTGCAGGTATTTCGCCGCGCCGATGGCGAGGGTGTCGCTGGCGCAGACCAGGGCGCCGGTAGTCGGGGTGAGCAGCTCCCCCGCCAGCCGGTAGCCGCTCTGCAGGCTGAGATCGCCGAGGGCGCTGCGCGCCGCCAGCCCCTGTTCGGCACAGTAGCCGAGGTAGGCGTCGAGCCGGCGCTGGCCGGTGGTGAGGTCGCTGGTATCCACCCCCAGGTAGGCGATGTCGTGAATGCCGCGGGCGGCGAGTTGCTCCAGCATGGTGTGCACCGCACCGGCGTCGTCAAAACAGACCGAGGAGAAGCCGGGATGATCGCGGGCGACCAGCACCAGCTTATCCCTGAGCGGCGCCATGGCGGCATAGTCCAGGTCGTTGAAGGCGAACAAAATGATGCCATCCACCCCCCGCCGCTCCAGCACCGCCAGATGCTCCTGCACCTTGGCGGGCGAGAACTTGCTCTCCATCAGCACGGCGTCGTAACCGCGCTGGTAGAGGGTCTCCAGCATGCCGCGCACCGCCTGGTTTTCCGAGCTGGAGTCGAGCCGCGAGACGATGATCCCCACCACCTGCTGGCTCTGGCTGCGCATGGCTCGCGCCGACTTGCTCGGCACGAAGCCGTGTTCGGCGATGATCTGCTCCACCCGGTCACGGGTCGCCTGCTTCACCTTGGGATCCTGATTGAGCACCCGGGAGACGGTCGACTTGCCGACACCACTGAGTCGGGCGATATCGAGGATGGTCAGTTTTTTGTCCATGAAGTGGCTCACAGGGGCTCGGCGGTGGAATTGCCCACATTGTTGTGATTAACCCCTGTGAATACAAGCCCATGGCGTTAGAATGCCCCTTTGGCCCCGGCGAACGCCGTGCCATTCGCCATCGCACAGGACGCGTATTATGGATCTGTTGGCAAGTCTGCACTTCTCCCTCTCCATCACGGGCCCCATCTGCGTGGTGCTGCTGCTCGGCATCTGGCTCAAGCAGCTGGGTCTGTTGCCCGACAGCTTTGTCGAGTCCGCCTCCCGCCTGGTGTTCCAGGTCACCCTGCCCGCCCTCTTGTTCCTCAGCATGGTGCGCACCGACTTTTCCACCATGCCGAGCCCCTGGCTCATCCTCTACGGCCTGCTCGGTACCCTCACCGGCTTTCTGGTGCTGGAGCTGTTGGCGGCCCGCTTCATCCCCGAGCGACGCCAGCGCGGCATCTTCGTGCAGGGCAGCTTTCGCGGCAACATGGGGATCATGGGGCTGGCCTATGTACAGAACGCCTATGGCGCCGAGGGGATCGGCGCCGCCGCCCTGCTGGTGGGCTCGGTCACCGTGCTCTACAACGTGCTCGCGGTGATCACCCTGACCCGCAGCCTGGGGGGCAGCAAGGGGATCAAGCCGATCCTCAAGGGGATCGCCAAAAATCCGCTGATCATCGCCATTCTGTCCGCCCTGCCCTTCGGCCTGCTCGGCATCGAGCTGCCCCAGCTGGTGATCACCACCGGCAACTACTTCGCCAACATGACCCTGCCGCTGGCCCTGCTCTGCACCGGCGCCAGCCTCAACCTCAAGGCCCTGCGCGGGGGCGCCCTGCTGACCGGCTGGGCCACCGCCAACCGGCTGTTCTGTATCCCGGTGCTGCTGGTGATGGGGGCCTGGGCACTGGGCTTCAGCCCGCAGGCGCTCGGCATCCTGTTTCTCATCAGCTCCACCCCCACCGCCGCCGCCAGCTATGTGATGACCCGCGCCATGGGGGGCGACAGCGTGCTGGCAGCCAACATCATCGCCACCACCACGCTGGGTTCTCTGGTCAGCACCAGTCTGGGCGCCGCCCTGATGAACTACCTGGGACTGATGGGCTAGCCAGCAGCTTGACCTTGCCGCGGGCGGCAGCTTTACGCTGACTGCTTATCAACAGAGGAGCTATCCCATGACCATCGAACTCACCGTCTCCGGCATGTCCTGCGGTGGCTGCGCCGCCAGCCTGCAAAAAGCCCTGCTGGCCCAGCCTGCCGTCAGCAGCGCCAGCGTCGACTTTGCCAGCAGCAAGGCCGTCATCGAGAGCGAACTGAGCAAGGCCGAGCTGATCGCCCTGATCGAAGCCAAGGGCTTCTCGGCGAGTTAAATTATCTCCATATAGGTATAAAACAGGTTAAAATTCTGTACCCAGCTGTTTTTTGGTGAGAGTCATCACAAACCCCGGCAACAGAAAGCGCAAACTTGCTGCAATTTTTCTCACCTCAGAAGGATTTGCTGCATGACTCTCCCGATCCGCAAGACCCTGCTCGCCGCCGTCCTCGGCCTGACCCTCTCCCCGATGGCCATGGCCCTGCCCAACGTCCATATCCTGGCCACCGGCGGTACCATTGCCGGGGCGGGACAGTCCGCCACCCAGTCCAACTACGAGGCCGGCAAGGTGGCCATCGAGACGCTGATCGCCGCCGTGCCCGAGATGAAGAACGTGGCCGACGTGCAGGGTGAGCAGGTGGTCAAAATAGGCTCCCAGGACATGAACGACGAGGTGTGGCTCAAGCTGGCCAAGCGGGTCAACGAGCTGCTGGCCAAGGATGACGTGGACGGCATCGTCATCACCCACGGCACCGACACCATGGAAGAGACCGCCTACTTCCTCAATCTGACCGTCAAGAGCGACAAGCCGGTGGTGCTGGTCGGCGCCATGCGCCCCTCCACCGCCATGAGCGCCGACGGTCCGATGAACCTCTACAACGCCGTGGTGACCGCCTCTGACCCGGCCTCCAAGGGGCGTGGCGTCATGGTGGCGATGAACGACACCGTGCTCGATGCCCGCGACGTCACCAAGACCAACACCACCGGGGTGCAGACCTTCGCCTCCCCCAACTTCGGCCCGCTCGGCTACATCCACAACGGCAAGATCGACTATCAGCGCAGCCCGGCTCGTCTGCACACCAGCAAGACCCCGTTTGACGTGAGCAAGCTCGACAAGCTGCCGCAGGTCGGCATCGTCTACAGCTACGCCAACGCCACCGATCTGCCGGCCAAGGCGATGGTGGATGCCAAGTTCGACGGCATCGTCAGCGCCGGGGTGGGCAACGGCAACCTCTACCACACCCTGTTCGACACCCTGGCCAAGGCGAGCAAGGACGGTATCCGGGTAGTGCGCTCCGCCCGTGTACCGACCGGTTCCACCACCCTGGATGCCGAGATCGATGACGCCAAGTACGGCTTCGTCGCCGCCGAGACCCTCAACCCGCAGAAGGCGCGGATCCTGTTGATGCTCTCGCTCACCCAGAGCAAGGATCCGGCCCAGATCCAGCGCTGGTTCCAGCAGTTCTGAGCTCATTGCCGGCATCGGCCGGCATGGGATGATGACAACAACAAGGGCGGGACAAGGTCCCGCCCTTTTGCATCTGGTGTGGCTGGTGCCTCAGTTCGCCATCAGCCAGCCGCAGAAGCCAAGATAGATCAGCCCCACCCAGGCGAGCCTGCCCGCCGTCATCCGCTCCCGACTGAACCCCCACCACAACAGCACGACCGCCAGCAGCGTCACCAGCGAGGAGACCATCATGGTGCTGTCCAGCAGCCAGGGGGTGAACAACAGGCAGAACGCCTTGGGAATAGTGCCCTGGATCATCATGGCCCCCGAGATATTGGCCAGCGCCAGCCGGTGCTTGCCCTGCCGCACCCAGATCAGCACGTTCATCAGCTCGGGCATCTCGGTCGCCACCGGGCTCAGCAACAGGGCCGCCAGCACCGGCGAAAGGCCGAACAGCTCGCCCATGCTCTCCAGCTGGTGAACGAACAGCTGGGCCGCCAGCGCCACCACCACCAGCGCCACCAGGGTTTGCAGCAGCACCTTGCCGAGCGCCGGGATCTCGGCGCCCGGATCCAGCTTGAGGGGCTCTGGCAACTCGACCTCGTGGCTGTCGGTCTGTTTCAGCTCGCGCCGCACATAGACCAGATACACCAGCACGAACAGCGGGGCCAGCCAGGTTTTACCGGTGAAGGCCACCATGCCGAGGGCCACCGCCACCAGGAAGATGCCGACGAACCAGGCCTGATCGCGGCCTATCTCGCGCTGCACCTCGCCATCGATGGCCCTGTGCTCGCGGCTCATGCACAGCAGCAGGGTCACGCCGACGGCGGCATAACCAATGGTGGAGAGTACCAGCGGGCCGCCGAGGGCGGCACCTATCCCGATCTGCTGCTGAGCGGGGGCATTCCCCATCAGCAATGCGGTCAGGGTGACGATGCATTCCGGCAAAGCAGTGCCGAGGGCCGCCAGCAGGGAGCCAGTGGCGCTCTGGGAGAACTTGAAGTGGTGGCCGGTCCATTCGATGCCGTTGACGAAATATTCGCAGGCCAGATAGATGGTGACGGCAGAGAGCAGAAATAACAGCAGGGTGATCAGCATGATGAGTAACCGCCAGGCGAGCAGAACAACCAATGGACCCGATACGGCTCGCCCGGCTGGCTTGCATATCGAGGCCAAAGGTCTTGCAGAGCGATGGATATCATCGCCGCCCATGCCATGGATCTGAGGATCCAAGAATGTTGACATGAGCCCTGCCCGGATCACGGGCGGGTTGCTACTCCCCTATGACAGTGCGGGCTTTTTACCAAGTTGAGCGCCGCCTCACAAGGCAAACTAATGATCATTCGCTCAACAAGTTGTAAGGGAATGTAACCGTCCCACCACCGGCTTTGCCGTCCGGATCCACTCCCCTGTCGCTGAACGCTTCGCCTTGGCACACCGTTTGCTATGAGATGACTACTGTCCACACTGATTTGGGAAGGGTGAACGATGAAACGGTGGATCCAACATTTCTATCAACTGAACCGCCTCAACTGGCTGATGGTCTGGCTGCTGCTCTGCTGCAGCATCATCCTGCTGTTTCCGGCCGGTTTGATGAAGGGGGCCGTCAGCCAGTGGGCCGCCACACATGCCGCCTGGCTCGGCGTCGGCATGCTGATCGCCATCTCCTACTTCTGCAGTCAGGGCTTCCTGATCGCCTGGGAGTGGGCCTGCGACGAGTGGCAATCCCGCCGCCAACAGGATCAGCTGGCCCAGATGATCTCCTTTCTCGACTTCAACGAGAAGGCAGTGCTGCGCGAGTTCGTGCTGCAGCGCAAAAGCGTCATAAACTTGCCGATCACCGAGCCCGCCGTCAAAAACCTGATGGATGCCGGCGTACTGACCTATGCCTATGGCAAACCGGTGCGCGAGAAAGAGGACGAGAACCAGATCCGCGCCCTGATGATCGCCCTGCCGGCCCGGCCGCTGCTCACCTACAAGGTATTGGGGCTGTCGCGCGGCAAGATGAGCGACGAGCAGGTAGAGCAGATCATGAATGCCAGACCCAAGTTCGCGCAAAAAAGCTTCCAGCGCTGATCTTCGTTCCCGCCAATAAAAAGAGCCGGCCCCTTGGCCGGCTCTGTCGTTTCTGCCCCGTTACTGGGTTCTGGCCTTGAGATAACCGGCGTAGTCCGGGATCTGCACGCTGAACGCCTGGCGCATGTGGGGGCTGTCCATGATGAAATCGGCGGTCGCCTCGTTGGTGGCGACCGGGATGTTCCAGACTGCCGCGAGGCGCAGCAAGGCCTTCACGTCCGGATCGTGGGGCACCGCATTGAGGGGATCCCAGAAGAAGATCAGCACGTCGATCTTGCCCTCGGCGATCAGGGCGCCGAGCTGCTGGTCGCCCCCCATGGGGCCGGAGAAGAGACAGGTGATGGGCAGTTGTGCCTGCTTGCCGAGCATGGTGCCGGTGGTGCCGGTGGCATAGAGGTGGTGGAGCTTGAGCTCCTCCTTGCGCCGCATCACCCAGTTCAGCAGAGGGGTCTTCATGTTGTCGTGAGCCACCAGCGCCACTCGCTTGTGGGCCGCCATCTCACGGGCGATCTGTTCCATGGACATCATCCGTAGCAGTGTTGTTTGAATAGAGCCGTATCCTAATCGAAAGCGGCGCCCGTTGCCTTGCCGGGCGCCGTAACTGTGATCACTTCGACTGTTCAATCCACTGCTTGTTCTTCTGCTCCAGCACCGAGATGGGCAGCATGCCGTATTCCAGCACATGGTGGTGGAACGCCTTGAGGTCAAAGCCTCCGCCCAGCGCCTGCTCGGCCGACTCCCGCATCCGGATCAGCGCCAGCTGGCCCGCCTTGTAGGAGGTCGCCTGGCCGGTGTAGGCCATGTAGCGCGGCACTTCGGAGCTGATGTCCCCCGCCCCCAGCGCCGAGTTCTCCTTCATGTAGTTGACGGCCTGGTCGTGGCTCCAGCCATACCAGTGGATGCCGGTATCCACCACCAGCCGCATGGCCCTCAGCATCTCCTCGTTGAGGCGGCCGAAGTACTGCAGCTGGTTGTTGAAGGCGGACGATCCCTCGACCTTCACGTCCCCCACCGCTGGATCATAGAGACCGCGCCCCTGATAGAGCCCCATGTCGTGATCCGCCAGGTATTCGGTGTAGAGCGCCCAGCCCTCCGCATAGGCGGTGTAGGAGGCGTTCGCCACGTACTGCGGGAAGTCGGGATCCTTGGCGGCCAGCTCCTGGGCGATGGTGATCTGGAAGTGGTGGCCCGGCGCCGCCTCGTGGGCCAGCAGGGTGCTGATGTTCCAGCTCTGCAGACCATAGGGGTAGTAGGTGTTGAGGAAGAACTGCCCCTTGCGACCGGTCTGCGGGTTGCCGTCCTGATACCAGGCGACCCCGCCGTATGGCGCATCCGCATAGGAGACGGGCACCACCTCGTAATCCAGCTTGGGAATGGTGCGCTCGACATCGAAGAAGTCCGGCAGCACCAGTGCCGCCTTGCTCTTGAAGGCGTTGTACTCCTGCAGTGCCCGCTCGTGTTCGGCCAGCGCCTGCTGCTGCGGCCCGCTCAGGGTCGCCCCGGCTGCATTGTCCGGGTTGAGGCCGGCGGACCAGACCGCCAGCGGGTTCTGATAGAAGAAGGCCGGCTCGTTCAGATAGCGGAAGAAGACGTAGATCTGGCCGCTCTGCTTGCTCTGGGCCACATCGTCGCTGTCACACTTGCCGACGGTATGGCACACCTTGACCATGGCGCCGAAGATCCGCTCCACCTCGCTCAGCCCCAGCGCATGCACCTGCTCCGGCGTCATGTCGGTGGTGGTGTGCTTCTTCAGCAGCCAGCGATACCAGTCGCGCCCGTTGGTCATGCCGCAGAAACCGTCGTCGCACTCGCCGCTGCCAAGGCGCACCGCATAGGCGCCACCGTGCTGGTAATCCAGGTAGTCGCGCAGCGCCAGATAGCGGCCGTTGATGCTGTCCAGCACCCCCTTGTACTCGCTGCGCAGCGCCTCGTCCGCCTCTCCCGGCAGTTGCTGCCAGCCGAGATAGGCGCCGGCGATCGCCTCCCCATCCAGCTTGCTGTTGAGCTGGGCCAGCAGCCGGTCCACCAGCTCGTCCGGCAGGGTGTTGCCCTGGGCGCTGCCCAGTTCGAACTGGTGCTTCACCTCGGCAAGGTAGCCGTCATAGGCCTTGAGCCAGGTGAGGTGCTCCTGATACCAGGCCAGTGGCGCGGTGGCGGCCCTCGCCTTGCTCGCTGGCACCGGTGCCGCGGCCGGGCGATCGATGTCGCGCCGCCAGGCTGCATCCCCCGGTGCGACCCGCTCGGCCGAGCTCTGCTCGAAGTAGTCGAAGCCACCCTCGACGGTGCGGGCGGCCCTGCCACTGGCCGGAGCGGCGCCCACCTCATCGGCCAGATCCACCACCCGGTTGCGGAAGTGATGGATCGGGATCTGGGACTGGGGCAGATCGTAACCCGCCAGGTTGATCTGCAGATCCCAGCGGATCATGTCATAGAACAACCGGTCCCGTTCGCTCAGCACGCTCGAGTCCAGGGCATCCAGCCGTTTGAGCAGGGAACTATCGAGGGCCTTGCGCTTGGCGATACTGGCGGCATCGATGGCAAAACCGTAGGGGTCGAGCGCCTGGCCTTCGCGCAGGGCCTCGTCCATGGTCTGCATCAGAGAGGCCTTGGTGGCGGCGGGATCCGCCGGGGCGTTGGAGCGGTTGTCATTGCAGGCAGCGAGCGAGAGTGCGATGGCGCAAGCCAGCGCCAGCTTGTTGGGCAAGAAGTGCATGGTGTAGTCCTTTAACCGTTGTTATTGTTTGTCCCCAATAAGGGGTTCCAATAGTGCATCTCTCCCGCGTACTTTTTTGCGACCTGATTAACAAAAATAAGCTTACTTTTCATGATGATAAGCCTCATGAAAAGCTATGCAGCCAGACATTAAAAAACCCGCCGCAGCGGGTTTTTTAATCGTTTTTTCATGCCATAACTATTCAGGATCCGCCGTGATGCAGCTGGGACTGCTGATAGTTCTCCAGTCCGATGCGATCGATGAGATCGAGCTGGGTCTCCAGCCAGTCCACGTGCTCCTCCTCGTCTTCCAGGATCTCCTGGAACAGGTCGCGGCTGATGTAATCCTGCACCGACTCGGCGTAAGCGATGGCGACCTTCAGATCCGGGATGGCATCCATCTCCAGCGACAGGTCGCAGCGCAGCATCTCCTCCACCGTCTCGCCGATGCGCAGCTTGCCCAGATCCTGCAAGTTGGGCAGCCCTTCCAGAAACAGCACCCGCTTGACCAGCTCGTCGGCGTGTTTCATCTCATCGATGGACTCGTGATACTCCTTGTGACCGAGCGCCTTGAGGCCCCAGTCATCATAGATGCGGGCATGCAGAAAATATTGGTTGATGGCTATCAGCTCATTGGCCAGCACCTTGTTGAGGTGGGCAATGATCTTGGGATCTCCTTTCATCGACAGTGCTCCTTGGTTCGTGCCTGAGGCTGAGATCCTTAGAGCTTAGTCCAGAAAAGTGACAACAAGAGGTCCGGCGAGCCAGCTCGCCTGCGGGAAGGGATTGAAAAGACGGGCCGGTTTTGCCGGCGACAGGCCCTGCTCAGGCCACCTCGTAGTAGAGCGGCGCCTGTTCCAGCTCTGCCTTGTCGAGTTCGGCGGCAATGATCTCCATGGTCATGCGCACGCATTTGCCGCACTGGGCACCCACTTCGAGCGACTGCTTGAGCTGGCGAAACTCGGTCTTGCCTGCCTGTACCGCCTTGCGGATCTGGGAATCTGTGATGCCGCGGCACAAACAGACGTACATAGTGTTTACCTCATGCTGGATTGCCATGAAATCTAAATGAGAATGGTTCGTAGTGCAAATAACGATTGGTAATAAGATCCCCCGCTTGCCAGCCATCAACCCCTTGGTGACAATGCCCTGTCACTGAGGGAAACATCATGCTCAAGAAACTGTTCACTGCCCTGTTTGGCGGCCAGCCCGCTGCAGCCACCGAAGTCACCCCCACCGAATACGCCGGCTACCTCATCTATCCCGAGCCCATGGCCGAAGGGGGCCAGTATCGGCTGGCAGGCCGCATCACCAAGGAGCTGGACGGCGTGCTGCAGACCCATCGCTTCATCCGCTCCGATCTGTTTGCCAATCCCGCCGACGCGGAGCGCTTCATGGTGCAGAAGGCACACATCTTCATCGACCAGATGGGGGATCGCATGTTCGAGCCCCGCAAACCGGCCGACAGCACCGCCTCATGATGTCGGCTGCGCTCGACGAGTTGCGCCAGGCGCTGGCCCGCACCGGTGAACGGCGGCTGATCTGGCTGGAAGGTGATGAGGCCGATTGCATCGCCCGAGCCGAGGCGCTGCTGAGCGGTGCCAGCTACTGGCTGGGGGACGGCCCGAGCGAACACCACCCGCAACCGGCGGCCAAGGCGTTGCAGCGGCTCGGTCAGGAGTGCGACACGCTTGTGTTTAATACTTTCAGCGGTTTTCACCCCGACGCATTCGGGGCGCTGGCGGGCACCTTGCGGGCAGGCGGTCTGCTGCTGTTGCTGACTCCGCCGCGGGCCGAATGGCCAGCCTGGCCGGATCCAGACCGGGTGCGGCTGGTGGCCCAACCGGAAGACATGGTGCTGGCGGGTCACGGCTTTCTCGCTAGGCTGGTGCGGCTGCTGGCGGGTGACCCTGCCCTCGATCTGACGCCCCCTGCCGCGACAACCCCGTGGCAGCCGGTTGGTCCAGCGCGGCCGCTGAGCTGTGATCAGGCGCGCGCCCTGCCCGCCATCCACAAGGTGTTGCACGGTCACCGCCGCCGCCCGCTGGTGTTGAGCGCGGATCGGGGCCGCGGCAAGAGCAGCCTGCTGGGGCTGGCCGCCGCCGAGCTGCTGCGCCAGCAACCCGATCTGCAGATCGTGGTGACGGCGCCCTCCCAGGCCACGGTCGCCACCCTGTTTACCCACGCTACCAATACCCTTGAAGACGCGCCACAGCTGCTGGCAGGGCTCAGCTACTGCTCGCCCGATCGGCTGGTGCACGAACCGCTGCAACCCGACTTGTTGTTGGTGGACGAAGCGGCCGCCATTCCGACCCCGCTGCTGGAAGCCATGCTGGCCCGGCACGGCCGCATCGTCTTCGCCACCACAGAGCACGGCTACGAGGGCACCGGGCGCGGTTTTCACCTGCGCTTCAAGCGGGTGCTCGATCGCGAAACGCCCGGCTGGCAGGAGATCCACCTGGCCGAGCCGATCCGCTGGAGCAGCCGGGATCCGCTGGAGCCGCTGGTGTTCCGGCTGCTCGGCCTCAATGCCGAGGTCGAGACACCGCCAGCGCCCACCCAGCCTGGCTGGCGCCGGCTCGAGCAGGATGCACTGGCGGCCGACGAGGGGCTGCTGCATCGGGTGTTCGGCCTGCTGGTGCTGGCCCACTACCAGACCACACCGAGCGATCTGCGCTACCTGCTGGAAAGCCCGGCCCTCGACATACACCTGCTGGAGCAGGGCCCACATCTGCTCGGGGTGGCGCTGGTGGCCCGGGAAGGAGAGATAGCAGACGAGCTGGCCGAGGCGATCTGGGCCGGGCGGCGGCGCCCGCGCGGCCATCTGCTGCCCCAGTCGCTGCTGGCGCACGCCGGCTTCAAAACCGCAGGTGCGCGCAGCTACGCCCGGGTGATGCGCATCGCCATCCACCCGACTCTCCATCGCCACGGGCTGGGGTCGCTCCTGCTGGCCCACCTCGAACAGCATTATCAGGCGGCAGGGCTCGACTATCTGGGCTCCGCCTTCTCGGCCAGCGCCGACTTGTTGCCCTTCTGGCGCAAGGCCGGGCTCAGGGTGCTGCGCATCGGCCTGCAGCGAGATGCCGCCAGCGGCAGTCACGCCGCCCTGCTGCTCAAGGCGCTGCAACCAAGCTGCACCGCCGAGCTGGCCCACTGGCACCGGCGCTTCGTGCGCCAGCTGCCCACCCTGCTGGCGGGCGAGCTGAAAACCCTTGAATCCGAGCTGGTGTGGCAGTGCCTGCAGGATGGTGAGGCCAGCTCGAGCGGGCTCGATGAGTTTGATCAGGATGAGCTGGCCTGCTTTACCCACCACCACAAACCGTTCGAGCTGTGCCAGCCCAGCCTGCAGCGCTGGCTGGCGGGCAACCTGACAACACTGGCGCAGCTTGACCCCGCCGAACGGCAACTGCTGATCGCCACCATCTGGCAATATGCCGACTGGGGAGTGCTGGCGGCCAGGCTGCAACTGGCAGGCAAGCCGGCGGTCATCAAGGCGCTGCGCAGCCTGCTGGCCCGGCTGCTGCCGCCCGCTACCACTCGATAGGCTCGCCTCGCCAGTCGAGATAGCTCAGCTCGCCATCCGGCGTCAGCCGCGCCATCAGCGTCACCAGATGCGCGGCAGCCTGTTGCGGGCTGTACAGGCTGCCGGCGGCCAGGTTGCCGTGAAACGGGCGCGAGAGCTGGGTATCCACCGTGCCCGGGTGGAACGCCAGCAACTTGACGCCGGGCGCCCGTCTGGCGAGCTCGATGGCAGCACACTTTAGCAGCATGTTGAGGGCCGCCTTGGCGGCGCGATAGCCATACCAGCCCCCGGTGCGGTTGTCGCCGATGCTGCCGACCCGGGCGCTGAGCACCGCCAGGGTACAGGGGCTCGACCCCAGCAGGGGCAGCAGCCGGCTGATCCAGCGCAGCGGCAGCAGGGCGTTGGTCTGGTAGAGCTGGGTCATGGCCTCGAGGTTGAGCGCTTCGAGCCGCTTCTCCGGCCGGATGCTTCCCTGCTGCAGCAGGCCGTTGCAGATCACCAGCCAGCGCGGCCTCGGCGCCAGCTCGCCGATGCGGGCCACCACCTCTGCCAGCTGTTCATCACTGTAATCGCAGCGTAGCCAGTGCAGCCTGCTGCTGTTGAGCCCCACCGGTTGCGGCTGGCGACTGACGGCGATGACGGGCGCGGCGCCCGCCGCCAGCCAGTGCTCGACCAGGGCGCTTCCCAGCCCCCCACCGGCGCCGATCACCACGACACTCTCTTCCATGACGAGCCCCCTTGTGGCGAGTGTGATGGCCTTCTCCATAGCCCCGCGCTTTTCCTGATAGGCTGATACGCGCCTTCCAGCCTGCGGGATCAAGCGGTTATGGAGGCGATCTTGTGTGGATCCCGCCGTCAGCGGCGGATCCATTCCTATACTGAGGGAAAACCGCAGCGGGTGCTGCCAGCGCAACCAGAAGCACGAGAGTGACCATGATGTCCAAAGACGGGGAAGAGCGTAAATCCATCCTGACCGAGAGCGGCACCAACGAGCTCGAGATCATCGAATTCCACCTCAAGAAGCAGCTGCCCGATGGCCGCGAGAAAATAGCCTATTACGGCATCAACGTCGCCAAGGTGCGCGAGGTGATCCGGGTGCCGGAAACCACCGACTACCCCAATGCCCAGCGCCACATGGTGGGGGTCTTCTCCCTGCGCGAGCGGCTGATCCCGCTGGTGGATCTGGCCGGCTGGCTCGGCATCCGCACCAACCCGGACAACAGCAACAAGGTGGTCATCGTCACCGACTTCAACAAGATGGCAAACGGCTTCCTCATCGACAGCGTCAGCAGGATCCACCGGGTCTCCTGGGAGGATGTGGAGTCCCCCAGCCAGTTCCTGGAGGCGGGCGAGAATGACTGCGTGGTGGCAGTGGTCAGGCGCGATGGCAACCTCATCATGATCCTCGACTTCGAGAAGATCATCGCCGACATCAACCCAGAGCTCAGCATGGAGAAGTACGATGTGACCCAGGATCGCAAGGTCATCATCGACGATCGCATGATGGCCATGCGCCAGGCCAAAACCATTTTGGTGGTGGACGACTCCGCCTTCATCCGCAAGATGATCGAGACCACTCTGCGCACCGCGGGCTACAACGTGGTGACCGCCAAGGACGGGGGCGACGGGCTGGAAATGCTGATGGAGTTCGATCGCCTGTCGCAGGAGGAGAAGATCCCGGTGGCCGAGTTTGTCAGCGGCATCATCACCGACGTGGAGATGCCCCGCATGGACGGCATGCACCTGCTCAAGCGGCTGCGCGATACCCCCGCCTTCAAGGCCACCCCCATCGTCATGTTCTCGTCGCTGATGAGCGATGACAACCGCCACAAGGCGCTGCAGCTGGGCGCCAACGACACCATCACCAAACCGGAGCTGGGCCGCATGGTCGGCATGATGGACAACTTCCTGCTCGGCATCCCCATTCCCAAACCGGGCAACCTGTGAAGCCGCCGGACGGCCACGCAAGCAAAAGGGCGCCGAGGCGCCCTTTTGCTGCTTGATGACTCAGCCCAGCCAGAGATAGAGCTGATGAGCCGCCACCCCGGCGCACAGGCCGCCGATGGTGTGGGCCACGATAGCGCGAGAGGTGAGATGGCGATAGCCGAGCGCATCCAGCATGGCGGTGTGGGTGCTCAAGAAGCCACTCCAGCACATGCCCATGGCGGTGAACACCGCTACCTCGTTGCCGGTGATCCAGCCCTTGCCGATGAAGGGAGGTACCAGCGACATGGCGGCCCCGACCGCCCCCAGCGAGGTGACCGGGAAGGCCACCAGCTCGGCGTGGGTGAAGCCGAACAGCAGCTCGAACAGCCAGCCCACCTTGGCCGCCAGCACCGGCAGCAGCGCTACCCCCTGGAAAGCCTCACCGCTGTAGCCCTGCTCGCCCGGACCGAAGGTCAGCAGCATCACGAAGGTGCTGATGATGAGCACCCCGGGGATCACCGCCATCCCCAGCTCCACCCCGGACTTGCCACCGTCCAGCAGGGCGTTGAGCACCCGCAGCCAGGTCGGGGCGGCTTCCTGGCTCAGACCCGGTTTGGCCCCCACGCTCGCCACCTCGTCGGTGATCGGGGTCTCCCCCACCAGAGGGCGGATCATCCGCTGCATCAGCCGGGTCGACACCACGGAACCGATGAGAGCGCCGAGCAGGCCGATCAGCGCCGCGCTGGCGGTGGACTCGCCGCCCGGCAGTTGCAGGGTGGCCATGAAGGTCACCACGATCAGCCCCATGCCGAAGGCGGTGCCGAAGTTGGTGAGCGACACCAGCTGCCAGGGAGTGAAGCCCTTGCGAAAGCGGCTGTCCTTGGCGAGGCTGATCACCGCCGGGTTGTCGGAGAAGAAGGTCATCAGGGCCGCCAATGCGGTGCGCCCCGGCAGCCGGAACACCGGCTTCATCAGCGGCGCCAGCAGCACCTCCAGCAGGCGGATCACCCCGAACTCGCTGAGCAGCTGGCTGAGCGCACCAGACAGCACGGTAATGCCCATGATGAAGAGCACGGTGTTGAGCAACAGCTGATGAGCGGTGTTGAACAGGGTGTTGACCAGGGCGGAGAGGCCCATCTGGCTGCCGAGGTAGCCAAACAGGCTGCCGAGGATAACCAGCACCAATACCGGCTCCAGCCAGCGGCGAAGGGAGGCCGCCCCCTGGTGAGAATCTTTAACTGCTTGATTTTCCATACCAATCCTGAAATCTGTCGCTGTGTGGTGAGTATTGTTGTTATGGCACCCATAAAGCAGGAGCCCTTGTCTTGCGACAAGGGCTCCTTGAATGACTCTTCCTGCCGGCCGCGAACCCGTGCCATACGGATTGACGCTTCGCCGCGCTAGCGGCTGAACCAGGGAGGAAACACGGGTGGCCGGACGATCCTGTCCAGTCTGCCCGTCTCGCGTCAGCGCGCCGGCCCACGGCCAGCCCGGCGACGAAACGGGGCGGCAGTATAACAACTGGGGCCAGTCAGCGAAACAAGGGTAGGAGGCCTGCGCCTTGCCACCCCCTCGCCTGTGCTGGCCGCCGACGAGCTCTACGGCTTCACGCCTTCGCTCTTCAACCACTTGCGCAGCCGGCCGTTGGCATTGTGATAGGGCGAGGCGGTATTGAACTGGATCATCCGCCCCAGCGGCCAGCGTTCATACCAAGGGTGGCCGTACAGCTCATCGTCGCTGCGCTGCCCGATCAGCTCGACGATGCGGGCCCTGGCCGCCACCAGCCGGGTCAGCAGCTGCGGGTAGGTCAGCCCCTCATAATCCCGATAGAATTTGTGCGCCAGCCCGCCCAGCTCGTTCCATTTAAAACCGGTCTCGGGAAAATCCACCGGCAGACCCGCCGCATCCCGCTCGATCCACTTGATCACCAGCTCATTCCAACCGATAAGGTAGGCCACCAGATTGGCCACGCTCATGCGGGAACCCTTGCTGTGTCCCTCCATCACCGGCTCTTGTGTCAGGCTCTCGGGGACGGCCTGCAAGGCCTTGAGCAACTTGCCGAAGTTCGTCTCGATGGCGAGCAGCAGCTCGGCCTTGTCAGCAGGGATCCCCATCACTTTTCTCCTGAATGCCCGCCACCCGACAAGCGGCGGGCGAGATTGCCGTCCACGGCCGGCGCGGGTAAGCTCGCCCCATCGGCCATCCATCTACTCATCCAGCAGCACCATGAACGACCTCGTGACCTACATCAGAGCCATCCATCGCCAGGCGGGGCCGGCGATCATCGTCCGCCAGCAGAGTGAACAACACAGCGAGCAGGACGAGAGCGGCACTCTGACTCATCACCGGCAGACCCATTACTGGTTTGCCAACGGCGTGGTCATCTGCCACCAGCTGGAGCTGGACGAAGAGTCCTCTCCGCAGCTCTGCCCGGAGTGCTGGATCAGCTACCGGGTGGTCGCCAGCCCCATTCCCATCACACCTGCGCGCAAGCTGTTCCACAACCCCTGCCAGGAGGCCTTCTGGCTCAAGATGCAGCAGATCACGCCAGCTGGCTGACCCGCTCGGCCGGCCGCCGGCCCCCCCATCAATACTGCTTGGTCTTGGAGGCAAACCCCGCCAGGAACAGCCCGGTCAGAAACATGCCGCAGAAGGCCTCGATGGCAGACAGCAGCTGGAGCGGGGAGGAGGTCTGGGAGATGTCGCCATAGCCCAGGGTCACGAAGGTGACGATGCTGAAGTAGAGCGAGCGGCCCAGGTGGTGGTAGGTGACCGAGGCCGGCGCCAGAAAATAGGTCAGGGTCGCCAGCAGGATCACCCCCATCGACAGCAGCAGGCTGCGGATCGGCCGCTCGCCAAAGCCCCAGGTGATGAAACTGATGAACTTGGCGGCGCACTTCAGGTAGCACAGCAGGGTGAGCCAGCCTTTCTTTAGCCAGCCGCTGCGCAGCCAGCACTCCTTGAACAGCTCCCTCGGGCTCGCCAGCGACTTCATCTCGTGCAGCTTCTCCTTGTAGTAACACTCGCCGGCATCGACGGTATCACCCACGCTGGAGAAGAGCCGCTTGGCATTGCGGTAGAGCTTGCTGGCCTCGCTGTGATCGACCCGGCCATTCTCGTTGTAGGCCACCTGCACCTTGTCCAGGTTGGTGTGCTCCATGGTGGCGTCGAAGTTCTTGGCCCGCACGTTGAAGTTTTTCAGCACAGCCCGGGAGGAGTGAAAGCGGATCTCCTCGCACTCGATGGTGAAGTCCTGAAATACTCCGTCCTCCAGCGCCAGCTCCCGCTTCTTGGCCCAGGCCCTGTGGTCCCACAGCAGGGAGTCGAACAGATCGAGCCCGATCACCCCGCCGTTGACCCTCACCCCCTTGGCCGAGCAGTGCCACAGATAGACCTTGGAGTTGTTGACGGCGCCATCCAGCGAGAGTTCGTCCAGGCAGGTGAAGTCGAGCAGCCGGCCGGAGATGATGGGGCTTTTGAGCTCGACGCCGCCGATGTTGAGCAGCCGGTGCTTGCCCAGTACCTGGGCCTCCCCCTTGTTGTTCTCGGAGACCGAGAGCAGGCTCTGCACCCGCTTCACCTCGTCCTTGCCGTGCTTGCCGGCCAGCCACATGCAGTAGGGTTCAAAGCGCGTCTCGGCACGGATCAGCCCGCTTTTGCGCAGGGACTCCAGCGCGCTCGAGGCGGTCTCATAGAGCCTGATCTTGTCGTCGCTCATGTAGAGGCACAGGCTCAGCACGCAGCGGGAGCTGATGAAGCGGGCGATGCCGATCTGGAAGATCACCTGCTTGTCGATCTTCTGCTCCGTCATCCAGTCGTCGAAATGGGGCAGCGACGCCACCAGCAGATCCCAGATCAGGGGATAGTCGTTGGCCCGGCGCCACTCGTTGAACTGTTCGGGGGAAAGCTGCCAAAGCTCTGTTGCATTCATGGATGACCTCGCTCAAGAAACGGTTCCGTTTGCCTGCACCGGGCCTGATACCCGATAAGTCTGCATGACCCGAACCGGGCAGGAGACGGACTCAGCAAGCCATCATACTAGCCGAGCCGACGAAGTCACTGATGGGGAGGGGACAGGGTGAGCCATGCGACAACTTGGCGCCGGTTGGCCCATTTATTGGGCCGCAGTGAGTGCCGGATAGCGACGAACGGGCAAAGAAAAAGCCCAGCATTGCTGCTGGGCTTTTGAATTGGCTCCTCCTACTGGACTTGAACCAGTGACATACGGATTAACAGTCCGCCGTTCTACCGACTGAACTAAGGAGGAATTGTACTTTGGAGACCAGATATCCCTATCTCATCGCCTTATTGTGGTGCCCAGAGACGGAATCGAACCGCCGACACGGGGATTTTCAATCCCCTGCTCTACCGACTGAGCTATCTGGGCAAATGGTGCCGGCTACCGGAATCGAACTGGTGACCTACTGATTACAAGTCAGTTGCTCTACCTACTGAGCTAAGCCGGCACACTTTAAACCATTGTGCATGAACAATTTTTTATTTCATGGCACCAAAAATTGGTGCCCAGAGACGGAATCGAACCGCCGACACGGGGATTTTCAATCCCCTGCTCTACCGACTGAGCTATCTGGGCGTGGGCGCTATTAAACGGATTTTAAGGCAGGTGGTCAACGGGAAATTTCACTTTTTGTCTCGTTCGTCTCTTTTTTGCTCAGGATCATCCATTTCCAGCACTTCTTCCTGCTCGGCGCGGTTCTGGCGGCCCCAGACTCTGGGTTCCTCCCCTTTCAGCAGGCGAGCAATGTTCTCGTGATGGCGGATCAGAATGAGGCAGGAGAGCAGCGACACCGGCAACGTGTATTCCGGTTTGAGCAGGTAGGTAAAGAGCGGGGTCAGCAATACGGTAATGATGGAGGCCAGCGACGAATAGCCGCTCACCAGCAGCACCAGCAACCAGGTGCCGATCACCGCCCCCCCCATGGTGAAGCCGATGGGCATCATGGTGCCGAGCGCCGTGGCCACTCCCTTGCCGCCACGAAAGTGGAAGAAGATGGGGTACATGTGGCCGAGACAGGCAGCCACCCCGATAAAGCCTAGGTAGACGGGTTTGATCTGCAGATACCAGGCGAGGTAGACGGGAGCCGTGCCCTTGAGCACATCGAGCAGCAACACCACCACGGCCGCCAGCCGGCCACCGAGGCGCAGCACATTGGTGGCCCCCGGGTTGTGGGAGCCGTGATCACGGGGATCCGGCAGACCCGTGATGCGGGAAACCAGCACCGCACTGGACAGCGAGCCGCCCAGGTAGGCCAGAATAATCATCAAAATCGTCAGGGCCGTCATCTTGGTCGTTTTTACCACGATATGAATGGGGTATGATGCGGGCCACATTCTCTGGCGCCGACGTGGGGTTGCCCAACGCGTGTCGCCCAAACCGGCCGCCGGCACTCATCCGCTGGCCAGGCCTGCATCCCTGCGCTGTCATCACAGCCCATCAAGAGTAAAGAAGAAGTACTGTCATGGACAAGGTGTTTATTCGCGGACTCGAGGTTTTGACCACTATCGGTGTATACGAGTGGGAGAAAGGCATTCGCCAGAAGCTCTGTTTCGACCTCGAGATGGGGTTCGACAACCGCCCCGCCGCCGCAACCGACGATATCAAGCTGGCACTGGATTACGCCACCCTCTCTCGCAAGATCTGTGATCACGCCTCCAGCAAGGTGGTGGAGCTGGTCGAAACCATGGCCGAACAGGTCGCCATGCTGGTGCTGGCCGACGAACGGGTGCAGTGGGTCAAGGTCACCCTGACCAAACCGGGTGCCGTCCCCAATGCCGCCGGTGTCGGCGTCGAGATCCTGCGTCACCGCACCCCGGCCGCGAGCGCCAACTGATGACCCGCATCTATATCAGCCTGGGATCCAACATCGAGCGGGAACGTCATATCCGCGCCGGCCTCGATGCGCTGCAGGCCGAGTTTGGTGAACTGCAGGTCTCCCGGGTGTTCGAGAGCGAGGCGGTGGGCTTCAACGGCCGCCCCTTCTACAACCTGGTAGTGGGCGCCGATACCGAGCTGCCGCTGGCGACCCTGTGCCAACGACTGCGCGCCATGGAGTTTGCCCACGGCCGCGAGCCGGATGCCAAGAAGTTCGCCCCGCGCACCCTGGATCTCGATCTGCTGCTCTACGGCGAGCTGGTCTGCGAGACGCCGCTGGTACTGCCGCGCGGCGAGATCCTCAGCAACGCCTTCGTGCTCTGGCCGCTGGCCGAACTGGCCCCCACCCTGCGCCATCCGCTGGATGGGCGCACGCTCGGTGAGCTGTGGGAGCGTTACGACAAGGCCTCCCAACGGCTCTGCCCCATCCCCTTTCACTGGGCAGCGGGCGAATTGCAGCACCACTGAACGACAAGGGCACCTCGCGGTGCCCTTGTTGTTGATGGACGGAGCTGATAACGGATAAGAAACCGTGATTGGGCCTGCGCCGGTGCAAGTGGCAGGATGGCCGCCATCACAGGAGAACCCCATGCCACTCGATACCATTCACGACTTCAACTGCCGGCTGCTGGCCGGGCTGCCCCACCAGCGCTTCGAGCACGAACCCATTCTCGACTACGCCACCGATGAAAAGGTGAGAGCACGCCTCGGTTGGCAGGCCGAATTCAGCAAGACCCTGTTTCTCAAGTTCAAGGATGGCCGCTTCGCCCTGCTGCTGACCCACAGGGACGGCCGGCTCGACAACAAGGCGGTCAAGGCGGCGCTCGGCGCCAAGCCCTCCATCTGCACCGCCGACGAGATGCAGGCGGAGATTGGTTGCCTGCCGGGCGCGGTCTGCCCCTTCCTGCCTCGCGCCGACATCCCGCTGCTGGTGGATCCCGTGCTCATGACCCACCACGCCTTTACCTGGACCCCGGGCCACCCCGAGCAGACCTTCCTGCTGGAAACCGCCCACCTGGCCGGGCTGCTGACCCAGCTACCCTGCCAGGTGAGCTACCTGCCGGCCCCCTGAGCCCGCGGCTCAGCGCTTGTCCCGCGCCAGCTGGGCGAAGATCAGCGCCGCCAGCATCGACATCAGGCCGATGCAGAGGTAGGTGAGGTGAAAGCCTCCCAGCCACTGACCATCCGCCGCCGACGAGCCGGCAGAGAAGAGCCCCAGCAGACTGGCGGCGATGGCCACCCCCAAACTCATGGAGAGCTGCATCACCACCGACAGCAGGCCGTTGCCGCTGCTGGCAAACTCCGGGCTGAGATCCTGCAGGGTCAGGGTGTTCATGGCGGAGAACTGCAGCGAGTTGATGGCGCCGAACACCATCAGCCAGCCCAGCAGCACCCCGTAGGGGAGCTTGTTGTCGATGAGGGAGAAGCTGGCGATCATCACCCCGAGCGCCAGGGTGTTGCCGATCAGGATGCGGCGATAACCGATGCGCGGAATGAGCTTGTTCACCAGCGTCTTGGTCAGCATGGCCCCCAGCACGGTGGGGATCATGGTCATCCCCGCCTTGCTCGGCGAGAAGCCGAGCCCCAGTTGCAGAAACAGCGGGGTGAGAAACGGCATGGCGCCGCTGCCGAGCCGGGCAAACAGGTTGCCCCAGATGCCGATGGCGAAGGTGCTGGTCTTGAACAACCCCAGCCCGAACAGCGGCTCCTCGGCATTGGCGGCGTAGAGCCAGTAGCTCGCCATGGCGGCCAGCCCGAACAGCAGGGCAAACAGCGCCCAGCCGGTGGAGATGCTGTGCTCCCCCAGCCCCTGCAGGCCCACCGACACCAGCACCATGCCGGCGCTGAACATCACGAACCCCTGCCAGTCGAACTTGGCCGTGCTCTGGCGCAAGTCCGGCATGAAGTACCAGCTGGCGATGAAGCCGAGCAACCCCACCGGCAGGTTGATGAGAAACACCCAGTGCCAGCTCGCTACCTCCACCAGCCAGCCCCCCAGTGCCGGGCCGATCAGCGGCCCCACCAGGCCGGGGATGGTGACGAACGACATCACCCGCAGCAGCTCGTGCTTGCTGTAGACCCGCAGTACCGCCAGCCTGCCCACCGGCATCAGCAGGGCGCCACCGATCCCCTGCAGCACCCGCGCCGCCACCAGCAACGGCAGGGAGTTGGCGGCCGCGCAGGCCAGGGAGCCCAGAGTAAACAGCAGGATGGCGGCCAGATAGATGCGACGAGTGCCGAATCGGTCCGCCAGCCAGCCGGAGGCGGGAATGAGCAGCGCCACCGTCAGCATGTAGGCGATGATCACCGACTGCATCTGCAGCGGGCTCTCGCCCAGGGTCTCGGCCATGCTGGGCAGGGCGGTGTTGAGGATGGTGCCATCCAGCGTCTGCATGAAGAAACCAACCGCAGTGAGCGGCGGCAGCCATTTACGCTGGGCAGGGGTCACCATGTGTGTGCTATCGGGCATCTGCAGCCACCTCCTCTTCAGACAAAAAAAGACCCGCACAAGCGCGGGTCATCTCATTACATCAGGCATCAGGCTGGCCGAGCATGGCTCTGAGCTGCTCTTCCAGGCTGGGCTCGGGCGCCTTCAGCGTATCCAGGAACAACCGCTCTATGCCCGCCTTGTCCTGACTTTTCACGATGAACACCAGCCGGGACTGGGCCTTGCCTTCCGGCCACTCCCCCAGCGCCTGCAGCGGATAGAGCTGGCCATGGACGCCGTGGATCACCACCGGCTGGCTCTCCCCCTCCAGCTGCAATATGCCCTTGAGCCGCAGCAGCGCATCGCCGTATTGCGCCTGCACCGCATCGATGGCGGCCAGCAGGCGAGAAGGCTTGAGCGGCTCGCCGATGCGCAGGGCGAAACTCTCGATATTGCCATGCTCGAAGTGGGTCGGCGCGGCCGTGCCCACCTTGACGGCGAACGGCTTCATCTTGGGCTGCATCGGTGAGGCCAGCCCCTGTTTCGGAGCTTCGGTGCGCAGCCAGGCCAGCAGCTGGCGCACGTCGCGCCCGGCCGCCTCGTTGTAGGCACCCAGCTTCTCCAGCACGGCGGGCGACAGCTCGCCGTTGCTGACCCGCTCGATGGGGGCTGCTGGGTTCAGGGCCGCCAGCTGGGCTTCGACCCGCTCCAGCTGCTCGCCATCCACCAGATCCCCCTTGCTCACTACCAGCAGATCCGCCAGCGCCACCTGTTTCACCGCTTCATACTGAGCCGCCAGCTGCTGCTCGATATGGCCGGCATCCACCACGGTGACGGTGCCGTCGAAGCGGTAACGCTGGGCGATAAAGCCCTCTTCCCTCAACGTGAACAGCACCGGGGCCGGATCGGCGAGGCCAGTGGTCTCGATAATGAGTCGTTTAAAAGGCTTAATTTTCCGCTGGATAGCCTTCATAAACAGTCCCTGCAGCGCCTCCACCAGGGAGCCCTGCACCGAGCAGCAGATGCAGCCGGAATCGAGCAGCACCACCTGCTCGTCCACCTGCTGCACCAGGTGGTGATCCAGCCCTACCGAGCCGAACTCGTTGATCAGCACCGCGCATTCGCCAAGCTCGGGCTGCTTGACCCAGTGGTTGAGCAAGGTGGTCTTGCCGCTGCCGAGAAAGCCGGTCAGCAGGGTCACAGGGATACGCGTATCTTGCATGTCCGTCATAGGGATGACTCCCCTCTGGTCGGCAGGGTGATGAGTAAGCGAGTGTCTTGCATATCGGTCATGTCAGATCCTTACCGGTTGGCAAACAGGTCGGCGAGCCAGCGGTTTTCGAAACGGCCGTGGGGGTCGAGCTCGCCCTTGAGGGTCAGGAAGTCGTGCCAGCGCGGCAGCAGCGCCGGAAAGTCGTAGAGATCCATCGCCAGGTGCTTGCCGAAGTGCGGGATGCCGCCGAGCGGCACCAGCAGTTGCTGCAGCTCGCGCATCTGCTCCATGGAGCCGTTGACGAAGGTGCCGTCCGCCGCCAGATAGACCAGAAAACCGATCCAGCAGACCGGCTGATCATAGGCGGCACTGAGCCAGGCCTTGGAGGGGCCGGTGCAGCGCAGGATAAAGGGGTAGTGCAGCACGCCCGGGTTGGCCTGCTGCCACGCCTGCAGGGTCTCCAGCGCCTCGTTCATCCGATGCAGCGGCACCGCCACCTCGCAGTTGATCTGGGGCGCCGGGATCCCCTTGCAGAGGATCTGGTAGACGTTGCCCACCAGATCGGAGGCATCCTTGAAGCGGCGCACCGTCTCGAAGTGCTCGCCGGCCAGCGCCTCATCCTTGGTGTCCTTGGCCATCTTCTGCAGAGTCGCATCTATGGTGGCATTCATGCGGGCGTCGATGTCGCCCTCCAGCAGCAGCGGCTCGCTGCCACCGGCGCGGTAGCGGGCCACCTCCTCCTCGGAGGCGGGATCCACCAGCCAGATGTGGCTCTCGCCGGTCCAGGCGAACCACCAGCTCTTCACGAAGGCGTGCTCGCGGTTGAGCCGCTCGTTGTGCGCCAGCAGGAAGGGATAGTCGGTGGTGAACTTGGTGCAGCGCATGATGCGGTTGGGCACGGTCTGCAGGGTGACGTCGAGCAGAATGCCGAGCATCCCCATGCCCATCACGAAGGCGCCGAAGCGTGGATCGCTGCGGTCCACCCGGATGGTGTCGCCGCTGGCCAGCATGACTGTCATGGCCGCCACCGCATCGCACAGGGCGGACTGGTGCAGCCCCTGGCCGTGAGTGCCGGTGCTGAGCGCACCGCCCAGGGTCTGGATGCCGATGACGCCGGGGGAAACCGGCAACATCCGCTCCATGGCGATGAGATCGGCGTAGACGGTGTCGAGCGGGGTGCCCGCCTGGTAGGTGACGGTGTCGGCGGTCTGCGCCAACTGGCCACGCAGGTGGTGCAAGTCCACCAGCAGCGCCTGGCTGCCCTCGGCATAGACGCTGTGGATGGGTTCGAAGGAGAGGCCGGAGCCGATGAGGCGCAGCTTGCGCTCGGGGTTTTCCCGCAGCAGTTGCTGCAGTTCGTCGCGATTCTTCGGACGCCACACCTGCTCCAGTGCGCCGAGCGGATTGGTCCTGGACCAGTTGAACAGCACCTCCCGCTGACCTATCGCCTTGATGCTGTGAAATGCCTGGAACCTGACCGTCATACCGCCCCTCATCTTTATTGACGTCAAAATGAGCGCCAATTCTACCGAAAAGCGGGGCGCAAGGCATGAAAAACAAGCCCCTACAGTCGGGGGTGGATAGGGGAGAGCGCCTCTCCCCTCGCCTCAGCGCGTCTGCTGGGTCAGTGCCAGCAGCATGCCGAATCCCACCAGCAGAGCGCCAAACACCCGATCGATCCAGTGGCGCACCGCCAGCAGCCGACCCCTTACCGAATCGGTGGAGAAGAAGATCGCCACCGCGCTGAACCAGACGGCGTGGGCCAGCACGATGAAGGCGCCGTAACCGAGCTGGACCGCCAGCGGCGTCTGCGGCTGCACCACCTGCATGAACAGACTGACGATGAAGATGGTGGTCTTGGGGTTGAGCACATTGGTCAGAAAACCGGTGCGCAGCGCCCCCAGGCTGGAGAGGGCGGGCTGCTCGGCCAGCACCTCGGCGGTCGCCGGCTTGGCCCGCAGCATCTTGATGCCGAGGAAGATGAGGTAGGCAGCCCCCGCCAGCTTGATGAGATTGAACAGCCAGAGCGACTGCTGGATCAGCAGCCCCACCCCGAGCAGGGTGTAGGTGACGTGCACGCAGACCCCGGCGCCGATGCCGAGCGCCGTCAGCACCCCGCTGCGACGCGAGAGCAGCAGGCTGTTGCGCGACACCATGGCGAAGTCGGGCCCCGGGCTGATGACGGCAAAGAAGGTAATGGCTACTACGGCTAACAGTTCGGTCATGAAAATAGTCCTGATCACATGGAATATCGGCTATTTTATTTGGCCATAGCACCAATAACGAACGATAACTTCTGACATGAACGGTGAGAATGATTCACAGAAAAGCCTGTCGCTGCCGGCCCTGACCGCCCTGCGCTGTTTCGAGGTGGCGGCCCGTACCGAACACTTCAGCCGCGCCGCCGACGAGCTGCACCTCACTCACGGCGCGGTCAGCCGGGCGGTACGCCTGCTGGAAGAGGATCTCGGGGTCATGCTGTTCGAACGGCGCCAGCGCCGGGTCTTTCTGACCGAGGCGGGCGAGCGGCTCTATCAGGCGGTCAGGGAGGGGCTGGGCGGCATCCGCCAGACGGCGCAGGCGCTGCGCCGGCAGGGACGGCCGACGTCGCTGGTCATCTCCTGCGAGCCAACCCTGCTGATGCGCTGGCTGATCCCGCGCTGGCCCGCCTTCCAGGCCCTGCATCCCGAGCTGGACGTGCACCTGATGGCCGGTGGCGGTGCCCTCAGCTTCGGCAGCGGCATCGATCTCGCCATCCGGCGCAACGACTTCCAGTGGCCTGCCGAGCTCTACAGCCAGCCGCTGTTCGAGGAGCTGACCGGGCCGGTCTGCCAGCCGGGCAAGGTAGCACAGTTCTTCGAAGCGGGGGCAAACGGCCCGGCCCTGCGCCCTGGCGCCCCCCGCCTGCACACCAAGACCCGGCCGGGAGCCTGGCAGGAGTGGTTGCAGCACGCCGGCCAGTTTGCCGGCGAGGAGGCGCCGGGGCAGACCTTCGAGCACTTCTACTTCAGCCTGCAGGCGGCAGTCGCCGGGCTGGGGGTCGCCATCGGCCCCTACCGGCAGGTGTGCGACGACATCGAGGCCGGCCTGCTGGTGGCGCCGCTCGGCTTTTGTCCCGACGGCACCGGCTACCACCTGCTCGCCCCCGCCCCGCCCGCTCCCGGCAGCGCCCACGCCAGACTGTCGGAGTGGCTGCAATCCCTCACCTGATGGCTCAGACAGAAGCCAGCTGCACCGAGCGGTCGACCTGAGGCTGGGCCAATGCAGCCTGAAAGTCGCGCAGCGGCAGCGGACGGCCAAACAGGTAGCCCTGCAGGTAGTCGACGCCTTTGCGTTTCAGGTAGTCGGCCTGCTGGCGCGTCTCCACCCCCTCGGCAACCAGCGCGAGGCCGAGCCGGGTCCCCAGATCGATCACGTTGTCGACTATGTGCTCGGACAGGGATTCGGTGCCGATCCTGCCGATAAACGACTGATCTATCTTGAGATAGTCCACATGGAACTGCTGCAGGTAGTGCAGGCTGGAGTGGCCGGTGCCAAAATCGTCCATGGCCAGCCTGACCCCCATCTGGTCGAGCTGGCGAAACAGCGCCAGGGTCTGGGGATCCGCCACCAGCAGCTCCCGCTCGGTCAGCTCCAGCACCAGTACTACCTGGCCCGGCGCGAAGTGATCGAGGAAGCGCCGGCACTCGGCAAGCAGCGCCATGTCGCGACAGTGGGCGGCACTGATGTTGAAGCTGAGGTGAAACCCGTCGGGCACCAGGTCGCGCTCCATGCTCAGCTCGCGGGCCACCTCCTCCATCAGCAGGCTGGTCATCGGCACGATCAGACCGCTCGCCTCCGCCTGGGGGATGAAGAAATCCGGGCGGATCAGCCCGGCCGTCGGATGTTGCCAGCGCATCAACACCTCGGCCCCGATCACCCGCTCGCTCCCCGCCGCCACCAGCGGTTGCAAATAGGGCACAAACTCCCGATTGCGCAGGGCTCGCGCCAGCTCGACCTCCGGTGAACGGGGCCGTCCCAGCAGCCACCAGATGAGCAGGGCGAAGCCGAGGGAGATCCCCAGCAGCAGCAGGATGGCCCAGCGCCTGGCCTGCCACAGGGAGTTCCAGAACGAGGGCACCTCGTGCCCGGCATAGATGGAGAGCGGATAGCGGCTGGAGTGGATCTCATGGCTGGCCAGCATCGCCTGCGGCTGCCCCCCTTCACTCAGCACGCCCCGCTCGTCCAGCCACTGCTGCCCCACGTGCAGCAGCAGGGTGCAGGGCCGTCCGCTCAGCACCAGCATGAAGCGCAGGTACTCGCCGTCTATGGTGCTGAAAGCGGCCCCCTTGCCATGGCTGTCGCGCAGGGCCAACAGGGGGTGGTGGGCCCGCACCTGGTTGCCCGCCAACAGCAGCAGCCGTCCGCCGCTGTAACGCTCGAGCCGATCCGGCCACTGGATGGCACCGAACAGCGAGTTGCAGTAGATCCCGTTCTCCCCCACCAGGTTGACGGTGCGCACGAAGGGCACCAGCGCCACCTGCTGGCGCAGGGTGAACAGGGCCTGCTCGCACGGCTGATCGATGAAGGGAAAGAGCGAGCGGTTGGCACTCTCGGCGTGGGCCAGCATGGTTTCCATCAGGGTCACCGCCTGTCTGGCGGAGTGCTCGGACTGACGATCCAGAGCGTGCATATGACTGTTGTAGATGGCCCAGCCGCCGAACGTGAAGGGCAGGCTGAACAGCAACAGGGTGCAGCCAAGACGGAGCCAGGGACGGGAGAAATCCAGATTGGGCAGCGACATCGACATAGCGGGACCAGACAGCAAACATGGCAGCCCACCTTAACAGCCGATGCTGAACCCAGCCCTAATGTGTGCAAAAAACAACCAGGCATGCCCAGAACAAAAACAAAAGCCCCGGCACGGGCCGGGGCTTTGCATCAGCACGGGAGCGCCATGGCGGCGCCGACCCTTATACCGCTTGCTGCAGGATCACCGCATCGGCCTTCTTGGTGTAGGAGGCGATCTCGTTGAAGTTGAGGTAGCGATAGGTGTCGGCCGCAGTGGCGTCCAGGGTCTTGGCGTACTGCAGGTACTCGGCCACGGTCGGGATCTTGCCGATGATGGCGGCAACCGCAGCCAGCTCGGCAGAGGCCAGATAGACGTTGGCACCCTTGCCCAGACGGTTCGGGAAGTTGCGGGTGGAGGTGGAAACCACGGAGGCCCCTTCCGCTACCCGCGCCTGGTTGCCCATGCAGAGGGAACAACCGGGGATCTCGATGCGGGCACCGACCCGGCCGAAGATGCCGTAGTAGCCCTCTTCGGTCAGCTGATCCTTGTCCATCTTGGTGGGCGGCGCGATCCACATGCGGGTCGGCAGCTCGCCCTGATACTTCTCGAGCAGTTTGCCGGCGGCGCGGAAGTGGCCGATGTTGGTCATGCAGGAACCGATGAATACCTCGTCAATCTGGTCGCCAGCCACGCTGCTCAGCAGACGGGCATCGTCCGGATCGTTCGGCGCGCACAGGATCGGCTCCTTGATGGTGGCCAGATCGATCTCGATGATTTCGGCGTACTCGGCATCCTTGTCCGCTTCCATCAGCACCGGGTTGGCCAGCCACTCTTCCATCCCCTTGATGCGGCGAGTGATGGTGCGTACGTCGCCGTAGCCTTCGGACAGCATCCATTTGAGCATCACGATGTTGGACTTCAGATACTCGATGATCGGCTCTTTATCCAGCTTGATGGTGCAACCGGCGGCGGAACGCTCGGCGCTGGCGTCGGCCAGTTCGAACGCCTGCTCCACCTTCAGGGTCGGCAGACCTTCGATCTCGAGGATGCGGCCGGAGAAGATGTTCTTCTTGCCCGCTTTCTCGACGGTCAGCAGCCCTTTCTGGATGGCGGCGTAGGGGATGGCATGGACCAGGTCACGCAGGGTGATGCCCGGCTGCAACTCGCCCTTGAAGCGCACCAGCACGGATTCCGGCATGTCCAGAGGCATCACGCCGGTGGCGGCGGCGAAGGCCACCAGACCGGAGCCCGCCGGGAAGGAGATGCCGATGGGGAAACGGGTGTGGGAGTCACCACCGGTACCCACGGTATCCGGCAGCAGCATGCGGTTCAGCCAGGAGTGGATGACGCCGTCACCCGGACGCAGGGAGACACCGCCGCGGTTCATGATGAAGTCCGGCAGGGTGTGGTGGGTCTGTACGTCGATGGGCTTGGGATAGGCCGCGGTGTGGCAGAAGGACTGCATGGTCAGATCGGCGGAGAAGCCGAGGCAGGCCAGGTCTTTCAGCTCGTCGCGGGTCATCGGGCCCGTGGTGTCCTGGGAGCCGACCGTGGTCATCTTGGGCTCGCAGTAGGTGCCGGGGCGAATGCCCTTCACGCCGCACGCCTTACCCACCATCTTCTGGGCCAGGGTGAAGCCTTTGCCGGTATCGGCCACCGGCTGCGGACGGCGGAACACGGTGGAGAACGGCAGACCCAGCGCTTCGCGGGCCTTGTCGGTCAGGCCGCGGCCGATGATCAGCGGGATGCGGCCACCGGCGCGCACTTCGTCGATCAGCACGTCGGTTTTCAGTTCAAACTGCGCCAGCACCTGGTCGGTGCCGTGCTTGCAGATCTTGCCGGCAAACGGGTAGATGTCGATCACATCGCCCATTTCCAGCTTGGAGACGTCCACTTCGATGGGCAGGGCGCCGGCATCTTCCATGGTATTGAAGAAGATCGGGGCAATCTTGCCACCGAGGCAGACACCGCCGGCGCGCTTGTTCGGCACGTGCGGAATGTCGTCGCCCATGAACCAGAGCACCGAGTTGGTGGCGGATTTGCGGGAAGAACCGGTACCCACCACGTCACCCACGTAAGCCAGCGGGAAACCTTTCTCTTTCAGCGCATCGATGGTCTTGATAGGGCCGATGACGCCATCCTTGTCCGGGGTGATGCCGGGACGGGCGTTCTTCAGCA
Organism: Aeromonas sp. QDB39; assembly: GCF_027707585.1. Taxonomy (NCBI): domain Bacteria; kingdom Pseudomonadati; phylum Pseudomonadota; class Gammaproteobacteria; order Aeromonadales; family Aeromonadaceae; genus Aeromonas; species Aeromonas sp. QDB39. Next base: position 36,025 of record NZ_JAPCIV010000012.1, read on the forward strand.
TGGCCAGCGCGTGCAGCGGAATGTCCGGGCGGGACCAGGCGTCCGGCGCCGGCGACAGGTCGTCGGTGTTGGTTTCGCCGGTCACCTTGAACACGGTGACGGTGATCTTCTCAGCCAGTTCAGGGCGGGAGAGGAACCACTCGGCATCGGCCCAGGATTGCATCACCTGCTTGGCGTGGGCATTGCCCGCCTTGGCCTTCTCTTCCACGTCGTGGAAGGAGTCGAACATCAGCAGGGTGTGGGAGAGGCCCTTGGCGGCAAGAGGAGCCAGGGTCGCGTGGTCCAGCAGGTCGATCAGCGGCTGAATGTTGTAACCACCCTGCATGGTGCCCAGCAGCTCGACGGCTTCGGCAGCGCTCAGGATGGGAGAGTGGGCTTCGCCCTTGGCGACGGCGGTGAGGAAGCCGGCTTTGACATAGGCCGCTTCATCAACACCAGGGGGAATACGGGAGGACAACAGCTCTTTCAGAAAGTCTTGTTCGCCGGCGGGCGGGTTCTTGAGCAGCTCAACCAGGGCGGCGACCTGCTCTGCGTCCAGAGGTTTGGCAACCACGCCTTCGGCGGCACGTTCTGCGACGTGTTTACGGTATGTTTCAAGCACGACTAATTCCTCTTTGGTCTTTTTTTGGGGTTCGCCCACGCTCGCGGCGATCGTCCTTGCGGGACACCCGTAGGGTGCCCCCCACTATATAAGTTTTAACGACTAATTAAAATCCAAAGCCTGTACAGATATTCATCAAAACAACATAACCATCTAAAGTTGCTGGTGTTTTACAAACAGATAAATGGCACACCAGAAATAAGTTAACAAAAAGGCATCATTTTGCCGTTATTCGAATGTGCTGCCCAATTGCAGATAGAACATGTCGTTGCCCCCCTCCGCCATGCCGTAGCCGAGGAAGATGGGGCCGAGGAAGCTCTCCACCCCCACGTAGACGGAGCCGGCGGTGAAGGAGCTCTCCATGCTGATGTCTTCACCCTTGTCCCACACCCCGCCCTGCTCGAGGGAGCCGCCCAGATAGAGCGGCGCCCGCAGCGCGCCGAAGTCGTTGTCCGCCACCCGGTAGATGTAGCGCAGCCCGCCAAACAGGCTGTAACGGCCGCTCAGCTGATAGCGCTGGAAGCCGGACATGCGGAACAACCCGCCCAGATCCTGCACGAACAGCGGCAGCTCTTCCTGGGAGGTAGAGCCCCCACCCTCCAGCAACAGGTTCAGGCTGTGTCTGTCCCAGGACCAGGGCTTGACCATCGCCAGGTGATAGTTGACCCCCTCATAGCGATCATCTATGTCACTGTTATTATCCAGCCGGACGGCGGAGTACCCCCCCTTGATGTCCCAGTAGGCGCCCTGATAGGGGAAGTAGCGGCTGTCTAGGGTATCGTGCTCGAAGCGGACATAGGGGCCCCAGGAGGAGGCATCCACCTTGGCATCCGCCACGTTGCGCACATCGATGTCGCCCACCTTCCCCTCCAACCCGAGCGAGAGGCGGCTCCAGGGCTGGCGATTCCAGCCCACCGCCAGATCGACGTTGGTGAAGTTGTACTCGGCGTCGACATAGCTCACCTCATTCGCCGCCCGCGTCTCCTCGGGGATGAAGATACGACGCTGGGTCTTGTCATAGGCCAGGCTCGCCTCGCCAAAAAAGGTCTGGGAGGGCTCCAGCGGGGTGTAGAAGTCAGTCTTGAAGTGCTTGGCGGTGCCGAGCGATGCCTCGGTCAGCCACTCGGCCCCCCAGTCGTTGACGTTGGTGAGGGTGTAGGACATGCCCACGTTGTAGTTGGAGCTGCTCTCGAAGTCATCGGAGAAGCCGAACTGGAAGTTGAGGTAGCCCGGCCCCCAGTTCTTCTCGCTGGCGTCCACCACCAGCACGTTCTCGCCGCCCCGCTCCTCCACCTCGTAGGTGATGCGATCGAACGACTCCAGCGCATAGAGCCGGCGAATGCCCGCCTCCAGGCTCTCGTTGGTCTGGATCTTGTCAGGCCGCACCTTCAGCATGGCATGCACCGTCTCGTCGGAGAGACGGGACTTGTTGATGATCTCCACCTTGTCGATGTAGTAGGCGGGCTGGCCGCTGCGCTCGGCGCGCCGGCTCAGCTTCTGGTTGCGATAGGCGGCATAGGCGGCGGGCGACAGAGAGAGCGCATCCAGCTGGGCCGAGGCACGGTTGGCCACCTGCTCCCCGAGCTTGATCCCCTCCGGCATCAGGGCGAAGTCGGCGATACCCATGTTGCCGAACTCAGGCGTCAGCAATACGTCTCTGGGCCCCATCAGCGCCTTCTGTTTCTCGGTGCCGACCTGGGTCATGTAAGTGGTGAGCTGATCGATCATGGCCAGCCCCGACTTCAAGGACTCGCGGGTGCGCAGCTTGGCGCTGATGTCCACCGCGATCACCACGTCGGCCCCCATCGCCTTGGCCACGTCCACCGGCATGTTGTTGACGGTGCCGCCATCGGCCAGGATGTGGCCCTCCCACTCCACCGGCTTGAGAGCGCCGGGAATGGACATGGACGCCTGCATCGCCTTGGCGAGGCTGCCGTGGTCCAGCACGAAGGGGGTCACCGTCTCCATGTCGGTGGCCATGGCGCGATAGGGAATGGGCAGATCGTCGAAGCTCTTCTGCACCGGCAGATTGGAGGTGGCGTGGCGCAGCAGGCTGGCCATGGACTGGCCCTGGAAGAAGCCGTCGGGGAACTGGACCGAGTCGCCATTGATGCCGATGTCGGTGCGCAGCTGATACTGCTCGCTCTGCTGCTTCTTGCGCAGGGAGAGCTCGTCACGCCCCACCTTGTCCTGATAGCCCTTGTTCCAGTCGATGGCCAGGGTGGTGCGCTCCACCTCTTCGGCGCTGAGTCCCATGGCGTACATGCCCGCCACGTAGGAGCCCATGCTGGTGCCCACTATGATGTCGACCGGGATGCGCTTCTCTTCCAGCACCTTGAGGATGCCGATGTGGGCCGCCCCCTTGGCACCACCGCCGCTGAGCACCAGGGCAATTTTGGGCCGCTCGGACTGGGCCGCCGCCATCAGCGGCAGACAGGCCAGCAATATCAGGAACAGGGGGTTCCATCCTCGACGAAAGATGCGCATATGATTTTCCATTGAATCCAGGGCGAGCCAGCTAGGCAGTGAAGCCTACTATAAGGGGCGGCCGGCGAACCGCAACAGTTCGCAGGGGATATCGGCACGCATTGCGACGCTGGCCGCCCATGCGGCGATGTGAGCGCAAACGTAATCCGTCAATAAAGTGGGTCGGCCTATCAAGGGTGGCGCCGGGCTGCCGCTAATATGTCCTCAATCCCGTGTTCACACACCCGAGTCACTCCTATGCTTGCAAGCCTGACACTCAAACAGAAAATCCTGGCCACGGTCACCCTGGCCGTGGTGCTCTCCTGCCTGCTGGTAGGCTACTTCAGCCAGCGCTCGGCGCAGCAGCTGATCGAAAGCCGCATGTTCGAGCAGGAGCTGCCCAACCTGACCCAGCGCATCGGCAAGGAGATCGAGAAGGATCTCACCTCGGTCGCCGGCGCCGCCAGACAGCTGGCCAACGATCGTTTCGTGCTGGACTGGGTGGCCCGCGGCATGCCCAAGGAGCAGGAGTCGATCCTGATCGACCAGCTCAAAGACATGGCAGCCCAATACGGGCTGGTCACCGCCTCTTTCGCCGATCGCCAGAGCGCCGCCTACTACAACCAGGATGGCTTCCTGCGCAACCTCACCCCGGAGCAGGACGCCTGGTTCTACGGCTACACCAAGAGCCAGCAAGACCTGATGCTCAGCATCTTTCGCGAGAGCAACGGCGAGGTGAAGCTGTTCGTCAACTTCCAGCAGCTCAATGGCCGCGGCCTCGCCGGCCTCGCCAAGTCCCTCGACAGCATGGTCAGCATGCTCGCCAACTTCCGCATCGGCGACAGCGGCTTCGTGTTCATGACCGACGGCAGCGGCAAGGTGAAACTGCACCCCGACGCCAGCCGCATCGACCGTGACAACCTGGCCCAGCTGGCAAGCGGCAGCGGCAACCTGCTGAACAAGCAGTCCTTTGCCGCCACCCACGCCGAGATCGACGGTCAGCCGGTGGTGCTGGCCAGCAGCTACATTCCGCTGCTCGACTGGTATCTGGTGGCCCAGGTGCCGGAAGCGGAGATCTATGCCGAGCTGGACCGGGCCCGCCTGCACATCCTGCTGGTGAGCCTGGCCATCGCCGTCGGCATGGGGCTGCTCGGCATGCTGCTGGCCGGCTCGGTGAGCCGCCCGCTCAACCAGCTGGCCCGCCTGTTCCGCGAACTCGGCAGCGGTGACGGCGATCTGACCCAGCGCCTCAAGGTGGAGGGGCGGGATGAACTGGCCCAGGTTGCGACCGGCTTCAACAACTTCGTCGCCAAGATCCACGGCTCCATCGAGCAGGTGGCGAGCAACTCCCGCCAGCTCGCCGCCACTGCCAACGAGGTGGCCGCCAAGGCTCAGCTGACCCAACACAACTGCACCGCCCAGCGCGATCGCACCGTGCAGGTGGCCACCGCCATCCACGAAATGGGCGCCACCGTGAGTGAAATCGCCGGTAACGCGTCTCTGGCGGCCGATGTGGCCAAGCAGGCCAACGAACAGGCCGACGCCGGCGCCTTGGTGGTAGCCCAGGCCCGTCACGGCATCGTCGGCCTCTCCGGCGAGATTGAACAGGTGGCTGGGGTGATCGAGTCGCTGGCCAGCCAGACCGACTCCATCGGCAGCATCCTCGACACCATCCGCAGCATCTCGGAGCAGACCAATCTGCTGGCGCTCAACGCCGCCATCGAGGCCGCCCGCGCCGGGGAACAGGGCCGCGGCTTCGCGGTGGTGGCCGACGAAGTGCGCAACCTCGCCAGCCGCTCTGCCGCCTCCACCGCCGAGATCCAGGGCATGATCAACCGGCTGCAGGAGCAGAGCGCCCGCGCCGTCAGCGCCATGGCTCAGGGCCGCAACCAGAGTCTGGAAGTGGTGACCCAGGCTGACGAGGCCAACGGCGCCCTCGGCCAGATCACCGCCCACATCACCCAGATCAGCGACATGAACATCCAGGTCGCCACCGCCACCGAGGAACAATCCAGCGTGGTGGGCGAGATCAACCGCAACGTGGAAGACATCAACCAGCTCACCATGGAGACCGCCGACATCGCCCACCAGCTGACCGAGTCGAGCCGCAGCCTGCAGCACCTCTCCGGCGAGCTGGACAAGCTGGTCGGCAACTTCCGACTTTAAGACTTCTGACATCATAAGGGGGCGCTATGGCGCCCCTTTTTGTTGGCTATTTGTTAACAAAAACTCAAGTTGGTGCCAAATCCGTCGATTTATACTCTGATAATTCACATCGTCATGATCAGCGAGGAAAACCCATGCTAGAAGGTAAACTGACGCTCAAATTGCAGCTGATCCTGGCTGTCACCGTGCCCTGTCTCGCCCTGCTGCTGGTGGGCGGTGCCAGCCTCAAGAGCATGGGCACCATCCAGCAACAATCCACCGAGCTTTACCAGAACACCGCCACCCCCATGCGCGCCATGGCGGAGGTGGTGTCGCGCATTCCCCGCATGCGGGTCGGCATCGACATGATGCTGCTGCAGGATACCTCCCTCAAGGATGTGAAGGGGGTGATCACCCGGGTCAAGGAGAGCCGGGAGGAGGACATTCCCGAGATGCGTCAGGCCATGCAACAGGCCGTCACCGCCCAGACCGACCCCGCCGCCAAAGCCAATGCCCAGCAGCTGCTCAGCCAGTTCGAAGGGATGGCGAGCAACGAGCTGGCGCCCATGCTGCAGGCGCTGGAACAGGGCGACATGGAAGCGGCAAGGGGCATCTATCGGGATCGCTATACCGTCACCTACGGCACCATGCGCAAGGATGCCAACGCCCTGCTCGACGGCCTGATCCAGCAGGCCCAGCAGCGCCATCAGCTCGGTGAACAGAGCTATGCCAGCGGGCGGCTGCAGATGATCAGCATCATCACCGGCGCCATCCTCATCTCGCTGCTAGTCTCGGTACTCATCCTGATGAACCTCAAGCGCCGGGTCGGCTTCCTGCAGCAGTACATCGGCTATGCCGCCGAACACCTGGCGCTGGATTCCCGTGCCCAGCTGAACGGCAATGACGAGCTGGCGGAGATCACGGTGAGCTTCAATCACTTCGTCAGCAAGATCCACAGCGCCATCGAGCAGGTGGCCCGCAACTCCCATCAGCTGGCCGCCACGGCTGACGAGGTGGCCGCCAAGGCCCAGCTGACCCAGCAGAACTGTACCGCCCAGCGCGACCGCACCGTGCAGGTGGCCACCGCCATCCACCAGATGGGTGCCACCGTCACCGAGATCGCCGGCAACGCCTCCCTCGCCGCAGAAGTGGCGAGACAGGCCAACGAGCAGGCGGATGCGGGTGCCGGCGTGGTCGCCCAGGCGCGCCACGGCATCGTCGGTCTCTCCGACGAGATTGCGCAGGTCGCCGGGGTGATCGAGTCGCTGGCGACCCAGACCGACTCCATCCGCAGCATTTCGGAGCAGACCAACCTGCTGGCGCTCAACGCCGCCATCGAGGCGGCCCGCGCCGGTGAGCAGGGTCGCGGCTTCGCCGTGGTGGCCGACGAGGTGCGCAACCTCGCCAACCGCTCCGCCGCCTCCACCGCCGAGATCCAGGGCATGATCAACCGGCTGCAGGAACAGAGTGCCCGCGCCGTCAGTGCCATGACCCAGGGCCGCAGCCAGAGCCTGGCCGTCGTCACCCAGGCTGACGAGGCCAACGGCGCACTCGGCCAGATCACCGCCCACATCACCCAGATCAACGACATGAACATCCAGGTCGCCACCGCCACCGAAGAGCAGTCGAGCGTGGTCGGCGAACTCAACCGCAACGTGGAGGACATCAACCAGCTCACCATGGAGACCGCCGACATTGCGCACCAGCTGACCGATGCCAGTCGCGGCCTGCAGCAGCTCTCCGGCGAGCTGGACAAGCTGGTCGGCCACTTCCGTCTGTAGCTTTTGGCTGCCTCGGCACGACTTGCCAGAGGGCGCTGCGGCGCCCTCTGTCGCCACCACGGCAGGCCGTGACGCAGGGGCTTTGCGCCGCCTCCACCCACCTCTGAAAATGCCCCATAATCAGGAAAATAAGAGGAGGAGTTATGGGCAAGCTGGTAGTGATGATCTTGCTGAGCGGTCTGCTCAGCGCCTGCAGCAGCGGGCCGGTACGGGTACACAGCGCCGACGTGAGCGTGGACGATACCCGGATCCGGGTCAGCGACGGGGATCGAGGGGGTTACGGTACCTTCTGTCCGCCGGGACAAGCCAAGAAAGGGCGCTGCTAGCGCCCTTTTTTACAGTCATACATCTTCTGGTCCGCCTGCTGCAGCAGTTGTTCCAGCGCTGGTGGCGAGCGTCCGTCATAGTGTCCGACACCGATCGAGCAGGCCAGCTGATAGGGTTTGCCGCTCTCCTGATTAAAGACAGCCAGAGCCTCGGCAAAACGGGCCAATACCCTTGTTATCTCAAGAGGCCCTGAACCCAGCAGCAGCACCGCAAATTCATCGCCCCCCAGCCGGGCAAAAATATCCGCCTCCCGAAAAACCCGGCACATCAGACCGGCCATCTGTTGCAAGGCATCGTCACCCACATCGTGCCCAAGCTGGTCGTTGATCTCCTTGAAACGGTTGAGATCGATGAACAGCAGGGTAGCCTCCCGCTCCTGCCGGTGAGCCAGTTGCAGACATTTTTGCGCCAGCAGCATGAAGCCGCGCCGATTGGTGATACCGGTAAGGTCATCAAGCGTAGCCAGCTGGATCGCGGCCAGCTCGCGCTCCACCATGCCGGCCAGATCCGTCAGCAAGCCCTGTTGGCGCGAATCCAGCAGTCGCGGCTTGCGGTCAATGATGCACAGAGTGCCCAGCTTGTAACCTTCGCCAATCTGTAACGGGCAGCCGGCATAGAAGCGGATATGGGGTTCACCGGATACCAGCGGATTATCGGCAAAGCGCAGATCCTGCCTGGTATCCTCCACCACGAACAGACCATCACCGAGAATGGCATGCCCGCAGAAAGAGACGTCGCGCGGTGTCTCCTGCACCGGCAAACCACAACAGGACTTGAACCACTGCCGGTTTTCATCCACCAGCGACACCAACGAGATGGGCACATCAAACATGCTGCGCGCCATCCTGGTAATCCGATCGAAACGCTCTTCGGCGGAGCTGTCGAGAATGGAGATCCGGCGCAATGCATCGAGGCGCAATCTTTCATTGTCAGGGATAGCCGGTGTTTGCATGGCTGACTCCAGCAAGTGATATGGAAGTCACTAGCATAGCAACCAGCCCCGAACAAATCTCATCTATATACAAAAACAAAAAAGCCGCTCGATTGAGCGGCTTTTTTACAGGCAGAAGCGAATCACTTCTTCTTCTTGGCCTTGGCGTTCGGCAGGTCGGTGATGGAGCCTTCGAACACTTCGGCTGCCAGGCCCACGGACTCGTGCAGAGTCGGGTGAGCGTGGATGGTCAGCGCGATGTCTTCGGCGTCGGCACCCATCTCGATGGCCAGACCGATTTCACCCAGCAGTTCACCACCGTTGGTACCGACGATGGCACCACCGATGACGCGGCCGCTCTCCTTGTCGAAGATCAGCTTGGTCATGCCGTCGGAGCAGTCGGACGCGATGGCGCGACCGGAAGCCGCCCACGGGAAGGTGGCCACTTCGAAGTTCAGCCCTTGTTGCTTGGCTTCCTTCTCGGTCAGACCAACCCAGGCCATCTCTGGCTCGGTGTAGGCGATGGACGGGATCACTTTCGGGTCGAAGTAGTGCTTCTTGCCGGCGATGACTTCGGCAGCCACGTGGCCTTCGTGCACACCCTTGTGAGCCAGCATCGGCTGACCAACGATGTCACCGATGGCGTGGATGTGCGCCACGTTGGTACGCAGCTGCTTGTCCACCTCGATGAAACCGCGCTCGGTCACGGCAACGCCGGCCTTCTCGGCATCCAGCATCTTGCCGTTCGGCACACGACCTACGGCAACCAGCACGTTGTCGTAACGCACCGGCTCGGCCGGGGCGTGCTTGCCTTCGTAGGAGACGTACAGGCCGTCTTCACGGGCTTCAACTGCGGTGACCTTGGTCTCCAGCATGATGTTGAACTTCTTGGCCACGCGCTTGGTGTAGATCTTGACGATGTCTTTGTCGGCAGCCGGTACCAGCTGGTCGGCAAATTCCACCACGTCGATCTCGGAACCCAGGGAGGAGTACACGGTACCCATCTCCAGGCCGATGATGCCGCCACCGATAACCAGCAGCTTGCCAGGAACGGTAGTCAGCTCCAGCGCATCGGTAGAGTCCCATACGCGCGGATCGTCATGCGGAATGAACGGCAGCTTCACCGGACGGGAACCGGCAGCGATGATGGCGTTGTCGAAGGTCACGGTGGTTTTGCCGTCGGCACCTTCCACTTCCAAGGTGTTCGGGCCGGTAAATTTACCGAAGCCGTTAACAACCTGTACTTTACGCATCTTGGCCATGCCAGCCAGTCCGCCGGTCAGCTGGTTGATGACTTTCTCTTTCCACAGACGGATCTTGTCGATGTCGGTCTGCGGGGCACCGAAGACGATGCCATGCTCGGCCAGCGCCTTGGCTTCTTCAATGACTTTGGCGACGTGCAGCAGCGCCTTGGACGGGATGCAACCCACGTTCAGGCAGACGCCACCCAGGGTGGAGTAACGCTCGACGATAATAGTATCCAGACCCAGATCGGCTGCACGGAAGGCAGCGGAATAACCGGCAGGGCCAGCACCCAGTACTACGACCTGGGTTTTGATTTCTTTACTCATCATGACCTCTTTGTCGTTCTTATATCCCCGGACAGCGCAGTCTTAAACCAGAACGAGGCGGCTGCAGCCGTGAAAAAAACGGGGCAAGTTTACAATCCTGTTAACGAAATGAGAAGTAAAAAGGGCAGGCTCTGGGCCCGCCCTCTCACTTACAGGACCAGTCGACGAACGTCGGACAGCACGCCGTTCATGGTGGTGATGAAGCGAGCTCCATCGGCACCATCGATGACGCGGTGGTCGTAGCTCAGGGCCAGCGGCAGCATCAGGCGCGGCGCGAATTCTTTGCCGTTCCACTTCGGCTTCATCTCGGACTTGGAGACGCCCAGGATGGCCACTTCCGGCGCGTTGACGATCGGGGTAAAGCTGGTACCGCCGATGCCACCCAGGCTGGAGATGGTGAAGCAACCGCCCTGCATGTCGGCAGCGGTCAGCTTGCCGGCACGGGCCTTCTTGGAGATCTCGGCCAGATCACGAGACAGCTCCATGATGCCCTTCTTGTTGACGTCACGCACCACGGGCACAACCAGACCGTTGGGGGTATCCACCGCCACACCGATATGGATGTACTTCTTCATGATCAGCTTGCTGCCATCTTCGGACAGGGAGCTGCAGAAGCGCGGGTGAGCTTCCAGCGCCTTGGCGGCGGCTTTCAGGATGAACACCAGCGGGGTGATCTTCACGTCAGCCTTCTGCTTCTCGAGCATCGCGTTCTGCTCTTTGCGGAACGCTTCCAGCTCGGTGGTATCGGCTTCGTCGAACTGGGTGACATGGGGGATCATGACCCAGTTGCGGTGCAAGTTCGGACCGGAGATCTTCTGGATGCGGGTCAGATCGACCTCTTCCACATCACCGAACTTGCTGAAATCGACCTTCGGCCACGCCAGCACACTCATGCCGTTGCCGTTGCCATTGCCAGTGCCTTGACCTGCAGCCGGAGCGGACTCGGCGCGCTTGACCGCATCCTTCACGTAGGCTTGCACGTCTTCTTTGACGATGCGGCCCTTGCGACCGGAGGCTTTAACCTTGGCCAGGTTGACACCGAACTCACGAGCCAGACGGCGCACGGCCGGCGAGGCGTGTACGTAGGCATCGTTGGCAACGAAGTCAGAGGCAGCAGCAGCCTGGGCAACCGGAGCCGGAGCTGCGGCAACAGGGGCAGCAGCGACCGGGGCGGCAGCCTGAGCAACCGGGGCAACTGCGGCGGCCGGAGCAGCACCAGCCACTTCGAATACCATGATCAGGGAACCGGTGGAGACCTTGTCACCCGCCTTCACCTTGATCTCTTTGACCACACCGGCGAACGGCGCAGGCACTTCCATGGAGGCCTTGTCACCTTCCACGGCGATCAGGGACTGGTCGGCTTCAACCTTGTCACCCACGGCAACCATGATCTCGGTGACTTCGACTTCGTCGCCACCGATATCCGGTACATTGACTTCTTTGGCAGCGGCGGCAACCGGGGCAGCAGCCACGGGAGCGGCAGCCTGGGCCGGTGCGGCAGCAACGGCAGGAGCGGCGCCAGCCACTTCAAAGACCATCACCAGGGAACCGGTAGAGACCTTGGCGCCAGCAGCGACCTTGATCTCGACCACACGGCCCGCGAACGGTGCCGGCACTTCCATGGAGGCCTTGTCACCTTCCACGGCGATGATGGACTGGTCGGCTTCAACCATGTCGCCCACGGCAACCATGATCTCGGTCACGTCCACTTCGTCGTCACCGATGTCCGGCACGTGCACGTCTTTGCGAGCGGCAGCAGCAGGAGCGGCGGCCGGGGCGGCTGCAACCGGTGCAGCGGCCTGAGCCGGCGCAGGTGCGGCAGCACCTTCGGCTTCGAAGACCATGATCTGGGAACCGGTGGCAACCTTGTCACCCACCTTGATCAGGATCTCTTTGACGATACCGGCGGACGGGGCCGGTACTTCCATGGAGGCCTTGTCGCCTTCTACCGCGATGATGGACTGATCGAGCTCGACCTTGTCACCCACGGCCACCATGATCTCGGTGACTTCAACTTCATCGGCGCCGATATCCGGCACCATAATCTGTTTGGACATTGTGCTTTATCCTCTTGCGTGCATCCGCGTGACCGACTGCTGTCACGCGTCTCTCGCGTTAACCTTTGCAAGGTCGTGCCGGGCAGCGAGTCCCGGCACGACACTTGATCCTCTTACGCGTACAGCGGGTTGACCTTGTCGGCATCGATGCCGTACTTGGCGATGGCGTCGGCCACAACCTGCTTGTCTACCTCGCCGCGCTTGGCCAGTTCGGTCAGGGCAGCAACCACAACGTAGAATTCGTTCACTTCGAAGTGACGACGCAGGTTGGCACGGCTGTCGGAACGGCCGTAACCGTCGGTACCCAGCACGCGGTAGTTCTCGGTCGGTACGAAGGCACGCACCTGATCGGCGAAGGACTTCATGTAGTCGGTCGCGGCGATGATGGCTTCAGAACCCAGTACCTGAGCGATGTACGGTACGCGAGCATCGGCGTTCGGGTGCAGCATGTTCCAGCGATCCGCGTCCTGACCGTCACGAGCCAGCTCGTTGAAGGAGGTGACGCTGAACACATCGGAGCCGATGCCGTACTCGCTGGCCAGGATCTGGGCGGCAGTGCGCACGTGACCCAGGATGGAGCCACAACCCAGCAGCTGTACCTTGGCCTTGGTGCCGGCCACGGTTTCCAGCTTGTAGATACCCTTGCGGATGCCTTCCTCGGCGCCTTCCGGCATGGCCGGCATGGCGTAGTTCTCGTTCAGGGTGGTGATGTAGTAGAAAACGTTCTCCGGCTTCTCACCGTACATGCGACGCAGACCATCCTGTACGATCACCGCTACTTCATAGGCGTAGGACGGGTCGTAGGAGACGCAGTTCGGGATGGTGTTGGCCAGGATGTGGCTGTGACCATCTTCGTGCTGCAGACCTTCGCCGTTCAGGGTAGTACGACCGGAGGTCGCACCCAGCAGGAAGCCACGGGCTTGCTGGTCACCGGCAGCCCACGCCATGTCGCCGATCCGCTGGAAGCCGAACATGGAGTAGTAGATGTAGAACGGGATCATCGGGCAATCGTTGGTGCTGTAAGAGGTCGCAGCAGCCAGCCAGGAGGACATGGCGCCCAGCTCGTTGATGCCGTCTTGCAGAACCTGACCCTGCTTGTCTTCCTTGTAGTAGGAGACGATATCGCGGTCTTGCGGGGTGTACTGCTGACCGTGCGGGCTGTAGATACCGATCTGGCGGAACAGACCTTCCATACCGAAGGTACGAGCTTCGTCAGCCAGGATCGGGACGATGCGCTTGCCGATGGACTTGTCTTTCAGCATCACGTTCAGGGAACGCACGAACGCCATGGTGGTGGAGATTTCGCGCGCCTGTTCACCCAGCAGCGGACCGAAAGCATCCAGCGCCGGGATTTCCAGCTTGGTGGTGCTCTCGCGCAGACGGGTCGGTACATAGCCCTTCAGCGCGGCACGGCGGGCGTGCAGGTATTTGTGCTCTTCGGTACCCTCTTCGATCTTCAGATACGGCAGGGTTTCCAGCTGCTCGTCGGTGACCGGCAGGTTGAAACGGTCACGCAGGTGACGCACGGAGCCCAGATCCATCTTCTTGACCTGGTGAGCGATGTTCTTGCCTTCGGCCGCTTCACCCATGCCGTAACCCTTGATGGTCTTGGCCAGGATCACGGTCGGCTTGCCCTTGGTCGCTGCAGCCTTGGAGAAGGCGGCGAACAGTTTGCGAGGATCGTGACCACCGCGGTTCAGGGCGAAGATCTCCTCGTCGGTCATGTCTTTGACCAGCGCGGCGGTTTCCGGGTAACGGTTGAAGAAGTGCTCACGCACGTAGCCGCCATCGCGGGACTTCATGGTCTGGTAGTCACCGTCCACGGTCTCGTTCATCAGCTGGATCAGCTTGCCGGAAGTGTCTTTCTTCAGCAGCTCATCCCATTTGCGACCCCAGATAACCTTGGTGACATCCCAGCCAGCGCCGGAGAACAGGCCTTCCAGCTCGTTGATGACCTTGCCGTTGCCGACAACCGGACCATCCAGACGTTGCAGGTTGCAGTTGACCACGAACACCAGGTTGTCGAGCTTTTCACGCACGGCAACGGTCAGGGCGCCCTTGGCTTCCGGCTCGTCCATCTCGCCGTCACCCAGGAAGGCGTAAACGGTCTGCTCGGAGCAATCCTTGATGCCACGGTCGGTCAGGTACTTCAGGAAGCGAGCCTGATAGATGGCGGCGATGGGGCCCAGACCCATGGAGACGGTCGGGAACTGCCAGAAGTCCGGCATCAGTTTCGGGTGCGGGTAGGAAGGGATACCCTTGCCATCCACTTCCTGACGGAAGTTGTCCAGCTGCTCTTCGGTCAGACGACCTTCGGCGAAGGCACGAGCATAGATGCCCGGGGAGATGTGACCCTGGAAGTAGACCAGGTCGCCACCGTCCTTCTCGCTGCGAGCGCGGAAGAAGTGGTTGTAGCAGACTTCGTAGATGGTCGCGGAAGAAGCGAAGGAAGACATGTGACCACCCAGGTCCAGGTCTTTCTTGGAGGCGCGCAGCACGATCATCATGGCGTTCCAGCGGATGATGGCGCGAATGCGGCGCTCCATCTCCAGGTCGCCCGGGTAGTCCGGCTCTTCGCTGGACGGGATGGTGTTGATGTAATCGCGGTTTGCCTTGGCAGCCACGTCCACACCGCTTGCGCGGGCTTTCTCGGCCAACTGTTCAAGGATGAACTGAGCGCGTTGGGGACCCTCTTCACGCAGCAGGGATTCCAGAGAGGCAAGCCACTCCAGCGTTTCTATCGGGTCCACATCGTTCTTCAGGATATCAGACATGGCTGGTTCCTATTTTGTTGTGATTGCACGGCATTGCACGGCGAAGGGCGCAAGCATTCGACAATAAAGCCTTGTGGGATTAGTTTTCCTGCTGACGGATCCGACGCATGGATCGCTGGATCCGGCTGTCTTCCCTCTGCATATCCAACAAGGTGTCCTCGATAAAGGCCAGGTGCTCATGACAAGCTGCCCTGGCCCGCTCCGGAGCCCCCGACAGGATAGCCTCGATCAGATGCGCGCGATGGCGACGGATCTTGGCGACCACTCCCGGACGGCGATTCAGAATTTCGTTATTGCGTAAAATGTTCTGCTCAAGCATGGGGCCCATGGCCCGCAGCAGATGCAGCAGCACCACGTTGTGGGACGCCTCGGCCACCGCCAGATAGAACTGGGTGACGGCAGCGGATTCGCTGACCAGCGAGCCTTGCTGGCCAGCCTCCTCGATGGCGGACTGCACCTGACGGATGCGCTCGAAATCGGCGTCAGTACCCCGTAACGCAGCATAGTAGGCGCAGATGCCTTCCAGTGCGTGGCGAAACTCCAGCAGGTCATACTGGGCTTCCGGGTGAGTGCTGAGCAGCTCGAACAGGGGATCGGCGATCCCTTTGCTCAAGGCGTTTTGTACGTAAGTGCCGCCGCCCTGACGACGATACAAGAGTCCTCTTGCCTCGAGGCGCTGGATGGCTTCGCGCAGCGAGGGGCGCGATACCTGAAACTGGATGGCCAGTTCCCGCTCGGGCGGCAACTTCTGGCCCGGCTGCAAACTGCCTTCCAGAATCATCTGTTCCAGCTCGGCGACAATGGCGTCGGCCAACTTGGGTTGAGTAATCTTGAGATAGGGCATGAGGCTGCTTTGTTAAATTGGTATTACCAATTTCATGAATGGGGCGAAAATTAGCAGAGGGCATGGGAAAAGTCCACCCAAAAGATGATCTGAATCAAGAATCAACCTTGCCACTTAAGGGGTAAAGAGAGGGATTTATGATTTAGCTCATAGAAATTGGTCAGACCAATATTTTTGACATCGCTCACAGGCAACATTTGATCAACAGCCAGTAAAAATGGCCTGCCATAAAGGCAAGCCATTGTTTTAAAAACACAAACTTATTTTTAGAATAATTACTTAAAGTTGAGTGCCTGACGGTAACGCGGCCATTCGAAACTGTCACCCGGATCCGTCTTGCGCCCCGGCGCTATGTCGCAATGGCCGACGATGCGATCCGCCGTAATGGCGGGGTAATGGCTAGACAAGGTTCGGCTGAGCCCGATCAATGCCTCGTATTGTGCATCCGTGTAGGGCTGCTCATCGGTCCCTTCCAGCTCGATCCCGATGGAAAAGTCGTTGCACGCCTCGCGTCCCTGCCAGCTCGATACCCCCGCATGCCAGGCTCTGGCACCAAACGGCACATATTGCACCAGCTCACCGTCGCGCCGGATCAGGCAGTGTGCCGAGACCCGCAGCTGATGGATACCGGCAAAATAGGGATGAGCGTCGGGATCGAGTCGCCCAAGGAAAAGATCATCGATGAAGGGACCGCCAAACTCGCCAGGCGGCAGGCTGATGCCATGCACCACCAGCAGGGAGATATCGCTCGGGGTGGCCCGCTCGTTGTGGTGCGGTGATGGCACCTTGCGGGCTTGCTCACACCAACCGTCTGAATCAATGGAAAATACTATTTTTGGCTGAGTCATTGTCTACTCGCTCTGCAATGGAATGGCGCATCTGGCAACACTGGACGGGCAACAAGGCGATCCACCTCTCAGGCTCATCGCAGTCGCCTCATGACAACGGGCAACTGTGGTAGGCTGGGCCATCTTCCGCTCGACTCAGGAAAGGATATGCACCCGATGGCACGCCGCTTCTGGTTGCTGGCCTGGCTCTCCCTGATGGGATTGCTGACCCTCTATTTTCATGCCCGCGAACAACCATCAGTCACCGCCAGCGGCGACCTGCTGCTCAAGGCCGATGCCAGCGGCCACTATCGTCTGGAGGGTGCCATCAACGGTCAGCCGGTGCAACTGCTGCTCGATACAGGAGCAACCCGCATTACCGTGCCACAACAGGTCGCCGAGCGGCTTGGCCTGACCGCCCGCGGCAGCAGCCAGGTCAATACGGCAGCCGGCTTTATCCGGGTCGGCAACGGCACCATCGAAACGCTGGCGATGGGACCACTGACCTTGTACGATCTGGCTATCTTCATCAATCCGGCAGCGGCTGGCGACGAGGTGCTGGTAGGCATGAACGCCCTCGGCCGGCTGGAGCTGGTTCAAAAGGAGCGGCAGTTGCTGCTCAGACCTTTGCAGGAATAAAAGGCATGCTACAACAGGACATCCGCCGCGCCGTGCGCGCCGCACTACTCGAAGACTTGGGCGATGCCCTCACCCCTTTGGATCAACCGGATGCCGGTGCCGACATCACGGCCCAGTTGATCCCGGCGGATCGCCTCGCCAGCGCCAGGGTCATCACCCGCGAGGCTGGTGTATTTTGCGGCCAGCCCTGGGTCGATGAGGTGTTTGTCCAGCTTGGTGGCGAAGTCAGAGTTGAATGGCTGGTACAAGATGGCGAAGTGCTCTCCCCCAATCAGGAACTGTTTCGCCTGCACGGCCCGGCCCGCGTGTTGCTGACCGGTGAGCGCAATGCCCTCAACTTCGTGCAGACCCTCTCCGGAGTGGCCTCTCTTACCGCTCGCTACGTGGCCGAGTTGGCAGATACCGATTGTCGGCTGCTCGATACCCGCAAGACCCTGCCGGGACTGCGCAGCGCCCAGAAGTACGCTGTCACTTGTGGCGGTGGCAAGAACCACAGGATCGGCCTGTTCGACGCTTACCTCATCAAGGAGAACCACATTATTGCCTGTGGCGGTATCGCTGAAGCAATCAGTGAAGCGCGCCGTCTCAACCCGGGTAAACCGGTAGAGGTAGAAGTCGAATCCCTGGTCGAGCTGGAGCAGGCCTTGGCTGCCGGCGCCGACATAGTGATGCTGGATAACTTCGACATTCCCATGATGCGCGAGGCGGTTGCCCTCAATCAGGGCCGGGCCAAGCTGGAGGTATCTGGCAATGTCACGCTGGATACCCTGGCTGACTATGCCGCCACCGGCGTCGATTTTATCTCGGTCGGCGCCCTGACCAAGCATGTCCGCGCCTTGGATCTCTCCATGCGATTCATCTAGCCGCAGAGGCATCATCATTCCCCCGTCTTGTCGCTGACATATAACAAGATGAAGGACTTGCAAAAGGCGCCACGGGCGCCTTTTCTTTAAGGCAGGATCCCTCGGCAAAGGAGTGTGAGATGGACCCATCCCCGCCAGTAAAAAAGAGTCGATAGGGACTCTTCATCCATGATTTATATCAAAATTTTCGCAAATGACAGAAAGATTGTTAACAAAGACCCCGGCCTCTGTTGCCAAGTCAAACAGCTCGGATAAGATACTGACGTGTGGATAGTTTTCCACCGGCACTTCCCAGGAACCAAGGACAAAAAGGATATTTGAAATGAAGAAACAATCAGGCTTTACCCTTATCGAATTGATGATCGTGGTCGCGATCGTCGCCATCTTGGCCGCCATCGCGCTGCCGGCGTATCAGACCTACACAAAAAAAGCAAAGTTCTCTGAAGTAGTTACAGCAACAGGAGCGTTTAAAACTGCAGTTGAAGTGTGCGCACAGAAAGATGGGGCACTAACCAATTGCGCGACAGCAGGTACAAATGGAATTCCTGCTGCTGTAAGTGCCTCTGCATCTGCCAATAGCTACGTACAGTCAGTTGATATCGCTCTCTCTGGAACTGCTGTGCAGATAACTGCTATGGGCAAAGTCCCTCCTTTTGCCTCAGGTGAAGAAACCTATATCCTCGAAGGTAACTATGATGGGGGAAGGGTCATATGGACAAATGCTGCGAGTGGTAGCACTTGTTCGGCTGCAGGTATCTGCTAATACATGACTTCTAGTCCCAATAGCGGCTTGGCGTTAAGCCTGGCCGCCTCTTCCCTGCTCAGTGAGTCCGACTCACAACGCTATCTGAGCCAAGCCAAGGCACAGCGCAAACCTTTTGTGACCTTTCTGATCGAAAACGAAATCCTCGACAGCAAAGCATTGGCGGACTTCTGCGAGCTGGAGTATGGGGTACCTCTGCTGGATCTTGCCGCCTTCGACCTGGCCGAGATCCCGCAGAAATACCTCAATCAGAAGCTGATTGAAAAACATCATGTCCTGCCCATTTACACCCAGGGGCACACCCTCTATATCGCCATGTCGGATCCCACCAATGTCTCTGCACTGGAGGATTTTGGTTTCAGCTTCGGGTTGCATACCGAAGCGCTGCTGGTAGAGGAGAACAAACTCACCACAGCCATCGGCAAGCTGATGGAGAGCGATCAGGATGCCCTCGGCATGGAGGACATCGACGAATCCGAGATCTCCGAACTGGAAGTGTCTGACGAGGGATCGCGGCTCGACGAGAGCGTCAATACGGCCGACGACGACGCCCCCATCGTCAAATACATCAACAAAATCATGATGGATGCCATCAAGCGCGGAGCCTCCGACCTTCACTTCGAGCCCTATGAGACCAAATACCGCATCCGCTTTCGGATAGACGGGATCTTGCATGAAATAGCGACTCCACCAGTCAATCTGGCCAACCGCTTCTCGGCTCGCCTCAAGGTGATGGCACGGCTCGATATCGCCGAGCGGCGACTGCCCCAGGATGGTCGCATCAAACTGAAGCTGTCGCGCAACAAGTCGATGGATATGCGGGTCAATACCCTGCCCACCATGTGGGGCGAAAAGATCGTTATCCGTCTGCTCGACTCCTCCGCGGCACGTCTCAATATCGAGCAGCTCGGTTTCGACGATCGGCAGAAGGCGCAATATCTGCGTGCTCTGTCGAAGCCCCAGGGCATGATCCTGGTGACCGGCCCTACCGGTTCGGGCAAGACGGTTTCCCTCTATACCGGTCTCAATATTCTCAATACCACCGAGGTCAATATCTCCACCGCCGAAGATCCGGTGGAGATCAACCTGCCCGGCGTCAATCAGGTGCAGGTCAATCCCAAGGCAGGGCTGACCTTCGCGAGCGCCCTGCGCTCTTTCTTGCGCCAAGACCCCGATGTGGTCATGGTGGGTGAAATCCGGGATCTGGAAACAGCCGAAATTGCCATCAAGGCCGCCCAGACAGGTCACCTGGTGCTATCCACCCTGCACACCAACTCGGCGGCGGAAACGCTGACCCGGATGATGAACATGGGGGTCCCCGCCTTCAATATCGCCTCCTCGGTCACCCTGATCATGGCTCAGCGGCTGGCGCGTAAATTGTGCGATCACTGCAAAGCCCCCGAAGTGGTACCCGAGGCTGAGCTGCTTGAGCTGGGTTTTACCCAGCAGCAGCTGGCCGCTGGCTTGCGGCTGTTCAAACCGGTTGGCTGCAAAGAGTGCTCGGGTGGCTACAAGGGCCGGGTCGGCATCTACGAAATCATGCTAATGTCTGAAAACATCGCAAAATTGATCATGCAAGGGGCCAACTCTCTGCAGATTGCCGCCATCGCCCAGAAGGAAGGCATGCGTACCTTGCGTACCTCCGGCCTTGAGAAGGCCCGCCTGGGGGTGACCAGTCTGGCGGAGATAAACCGGGTAACAACCAACTGACAGAGTCTATCGCTCAGCCGATTCATCCAGGTGCCGCCGGCCCTGGCGATTTCCATCAGGCCGAGGCTGCTTCTCCTCATGACGAGCAACCCGAGCCCCATTGCAGGACGCAGTGATGGCAACGCTAACCCAGAAACAGAATGCCCCCAAGAAAGTCTTCGCCTTTCGCTGGAGCGGGGTAAATCGCAAGGGCCAGAAGGTCTCCGGCGAATTGCAGGCCGACAGCATCAACACGGTCAAGGCAGAGCTGCGCAAACAGGGTGTCAACGTCACCAAAGTAAGCAAGAAGAGCCAGGGGCTCTTCTCCAAGGGCGGCGCCAAGATCAAGCCGATGGACATCGCCGTCGTCTCCCGCCAGATCACCACCATGCTGTCAGCCGGCGTACCTCTGGTCCAAAGCCTGCAGATCATCGCTCGCAGCCACGAGAAGGCGGCCATGCGCGAGCTCATGGGCCAGATTGCCGCCGATGTGGAGACCGGCACGCCCATGTCCGAGGCACTGCGCCGCCATCCCCGCCACTTTGACGATCTTTATTGCGATCTGGTGGAGGCTGGCGAGCAGTCCGGCGCTCTGGAGACCATCTACGATCGCATCGCCACCTATCGCGAGAAATCGGAAGCACTCAAGTCCAAGATCAAGAAAGCCATGTTCTACCCCACCATGGTCATCCTGGTGGCCATTGTTGTTACCTCCATCCTGCTGCTGTTTGTCATTCCCCAGTTCGAGGACATCTTCAAGAGCTTCGGTGCCGAGCTGCCCATCTTTACCCAGTTTGTCATCGGCATCTCCCGTTTCATGCAGAACTGGTGGTATGTGATCTTTGGCGGCATAGCGCTTTCCATCTTTCTCTACGTTCGCGCCTGGCGCGCCTCCCAGAAGGTCAAGGACAACACCGACAAGTTCATACTGACCATCCCCGTGGTCGGCATGATATTGCACAAGGCCGCCATGGCCCGTTTCGCCCGTACCCTCTCCACCACCTTCTCTGCCGGTATCCCGCTGGTGGATGCCTTGGTTTCTGCAGCTGGCGCCTCCGGCAACTATGTCTACCGTACTGCCGTCATGGCCATTCGCAACGAGGTGGTGGCCGGCATGCAAATCAACGTGGCCATG
Source organism: Aeromonas sp. QDB39 (assembly GCF_027707585.1). NCBI lineage: Bacteria > Pseudomonadati > Pseudomonadota > Gammaproteobacteria > Aeromonadales > Aeromonadaceae > Aeromonas > Aeromonas sp. QDB39. The sequence goes on from NZ_JAPCIV010000012.1 coordinate 57,438, forward strand.
CGCACCGTCGATCTGTTCCCGGACATGGTGATCCAGATGGTGATGATCGGCGAGGAGTCTGGCGCCATCGATGATATGCTCTCCAAGGTCGCCACCATCTTCGAGCAGGAGGTGGACGATCTGGTCGATGGCCTCACCAGCCTGCTGGAACCTCTCATCATGGTGGTGCTGGGGGTACTGGTTGGCGGCATGGTGGTCGCCATGTATCTGCCCATCTTCAAACTGGGATCGGTGATCCACTGATCCCCCATCAATCCGAGACTCAATGTTGCTGATCACTGACGTTTTCCACAGCCTGCCCTGGCTCTATTTCTCGCTGGTATTCCTCTTTTCCCTGGTGATCGGCAGTTTTCTCAACGTGGTCATCCATCGCCTGCCCATCATGCTGGAGCGGGAGTGGCAGGCCGAATATCTCGGCTATTTCAATCCGGAGGCACAGCCGCAGCAGGAAGAGCGCTACAACCTGATGGTGCCGCGTTCTGCCTGCCCCCATTGCGGCCACGCCATCACGGCCATGGAGAACATCCCCCTGCTCAGCTGGCTCTGGCTCAAGGGGCGCTGCCGTGAATGCCAGGCCCCCATCTCGGCCCGTTATCCTCTGGTGGAACTGCTGACATCCCTGCTCTCGCTGGTCGTCGCCGCGACATTTGCACCGGGCTGGGGCTTGCTGGCCGCCCTGCTGCTCACCTGGGTGCTGGTGGCACTCACTTTCATCGATCTGGACAAGATGCTGCTGCCGGATCAGCTGACCCTGCCACTGCTGTGGGGCGGCCTGCTGTTCAATCTGACAGGGGGATTTGCACCGCTGGCCGATGCGGTGATCGGCGCCATGGCCGGCTATCTGGTGCTCTGGAGCCTCTATTGGGCCTTCAAGCTGCTGACCGGCAAGGAAGGGATGGGGTATGGCGACTTCAAGCTGCTGGCGGCGCTGGGCGCCTGGCTCGGCTGGCAGGCACTGCCCATAGTGTTGCTGCTCTCGTCGCTGGTTGGCGCTTTCATCGGTATTGGTCTCATCCTGCTGCGCAATCATCATCAGAACAAACCCATCCCCTTTGGCCCCTATCTGGCCATCGCCGGCTGGATTGCGCTGCTGTGGGGCGATACCATCACCCGCTGGTACCTCACGACGTTTCTCTGACCAAGGCAGCACTGACCCATGTATGTAGTCGCAATCACCGGCGGAATTGGCAGCGGCAAGACCACGGTTGCCAATCAGTTTGCAGAGCTCGGCATCGAAGTAGTGGATGCGGACGTCATCGCCCGCGAGGTAGTCGAGCCCGGTACCCCGGCTTTGGCCGCCATCGCCGCCCATTTTGGCTCAGATGTCATCACCCCCGATGGCCAGCTCGATCGCCGCCGGCTGCGTGAGCGGGTTTTCACTGACCCGCAGGGCAAGGGCTGGCTCAACGCTCTGCTCCACCCCCTCATTCGCACCGAGATGCAGCGCCAGTGTGCGGCCGTTCGCTCCCCCTATTGCTTGCTGGTAGTGCCCTTGCTGGTGGAAAACCGGCTCACTGCCCTCGCCAATCGGGTACTGGTGATCGACGTGGACGAGGCGACCCAGATTGAGCGTACCTGCCGCCGGGACGGCGTGAGCCACGAGCAGGCCCAAGCCATCCTGGCCGCCCAAGCGAGCCGGGCCGAACGGCTGGCGGCAGCCGACGATGTACTAGACAACCAGAATGCCACCCCCGAGGCGATAAAGAGCCGAATTTTAGCGCTGCACGAGACATATCTGGCATTTGCCTCTCAACAAGCCCGCCAACTGTGAGTACACTAGGCCGGTTTATGGCTGGCCAGGATTAGGCATGATTTACGATTTTCCCCTCAATGAAAAAAGCCGGACCTATCTTCGTCTGGAGTCCCTGTTTTCCCAGATCCGCGACAATTTGGAGAGCGACCAGTCCTGGGCACATATCGCCTTTTTCAAGGGTCTGTTCGACCTGCAGGAGTTGCTGGAACGCGGCGACCTGCGCGCCGATCTGATCAAGGATCTGGAGCGCCTCGGCCAGCGCCTGAGCCACTGGGCCAGCCTGCCCGATGTCGACCTGGAGCAGATCAGCCAGATGCAGCAGGAGAGCGCCCAGCTCTCCCGCAACCTGCTGAGTGCCCCGCGTCCCGGTGCCCGCCTCAAAGAGGATCGGCTGCTCGGCTCCATTCGCCAGCGCTTCTCCATTCCGGGCGGGTTGTGCGCCTTCGACGTGCCGCAACTGCACCACTGGCTCGCTACCCCGGCCATCGCCCGTCATCAGCAGATGCAGCTGTGGCTGAGCGACATCAACCTGTTGATGAACGCCATCTCCCTGCTGCTGCGGCTGTGGCGTGAGTCCGGCAACTTCAGCGAGCAGGTTGCCGTCAACGGCTTCTTCCAGGATACCGCCGAGAGCGCAGAGCTGATCCGCATTCGTTTGACCGGCACCCAGCAGTGTTACCCCACCCTGAGCGGCCACAAGAACCGGTTCGCCCTGCGTTTCCTGCCCACCACGGAGCAGCAGATCGGTGATGTTCCCTTCCAGCTTGCCTGCTGCTGAGGAGTATTCATGGTGACCAAAGTAAAGTGCCCGACCTGCCAAACCGAGCTGGAATGGGGCCCGCAAAGCCCGTTTCGCCCGTTCTGCAGCAAGCGCTGCCAGCTGATCGATCTCGGCGAGTGGGCCGACGAGGAGAAGCGGATCCCGGGGGAAATAGACCCGGAGCTGCTGCCCTACCCCGAAGAAGGGGAGCAGTGGCAGTAAGCCAGCAAGCAAAAAGGGCCGATACGGCCCTTTTTGCTTTGGTATGCACTGCGGCTCACATCAGCCCTGTGCGGCCAGTGATGCCTGCAGGCGCGTCACGATCGGGCCATTGGCGTCGGGGAAGTGATACTCGTGCAGCGAGGCCAGCGGCGCCCAGCGACACTCCTGCCCCTCCTTGCCGAACGGCTCGCCGCTGAAGCGGGTCACCTTCCAGATATCCAGCAGCACCTGCTTGTCCGGGTAGTCGTGATGCAGTTCCATGAAGGGGGCGCAATCCTGCACCCGGATCCCGATCTCTTCCCACAGTTCGCGATCCAGCGCGGTAAGCAGATCCTCCCCGGCTTCCACCTTGCCGCCGGGAAACTCCCAGCGATCCCCCTGATGGCGATCGGCGGAGCGCTTGGCGATGAAGATATCGCCCCGTTCGTTCTCGATGACGCCGACCGCCACCCAGATCCGTTTCTTCTGTTCCATCATTGTCCTCAACATAAACACGGCAAACGGGCAATCCAGGGCGCCAGCCGACGGGCCTGCGGCTCCCTTTGTGCCGTAAAGATATCCTGCCCCACATGTTCGCTCCCGCCAGGGGCGGGCTGCGGCCAGGGCATGGCGCCTGGCGGCATGAAGCAGCGATCGTGCACCAGACAGCTCTGCGAGAGATAACCCCAGAGCCGGTCGCGCAAAAACCATTGGTCGATGTTTGGCGTCTCCATCACGTCGGGCTGATAGCCTTCGAGCAGGGGCGCCAACGGCGGCAATACACCGGCCACCCCGCCCCACATCCCCGCCAGCACCAGATCGGTATGACTCCACCAGTCGCGCATGATATGAAACCAGCGCGTCGATGCAAGCCACTCCTGTACCGCCAGCCGCTCGCGCACGCCTGGCACCGAGTCCACATCCCGCACCAGGAAGCGCCCCACCAATGGATCATTGGCCACCTGGAAGCGCCAGCACAGACGCTGACGCAAAGGCTGACCGGCGGACTGCATTATCACCTCGGCGCCGTGTTCCCGCAGGCAAGCCAGCAACTCGGCCGGCACGCTCTCATCCACGTAAAAACGCACCCGCCAACCCGGGTAGAGATAGGCCGCCGCCAGCACGTTGTCGATGGCCCCCCGCAGATAACGGGGACCACTACCCCACAGGGAAAAAGCGATGACATCCGGCTTGCGACTGCCATCGGCCAACCAGACGGCCGGTTCTGCCGCAGGCAATGACCAGGATGGTGGCACCTTGCCCGCCGACCGGGCCTTCAGGGTCAGTGAGCGGGTTCCCGCCTGGGCAGCCTCATCATAGCGATCCAGCTTGGCCAGCGAGGCGCAGAGGGCGTCCAGCGCATGGAAGTCGTCGGGGACGCGCTGCAACAGGGTTTGCAAGCGTGTCACTGCCAGCTCGTACTGACCGGCCCGCGACAAACAAGAGCAGAGGTTGCGCAGCACCTCGTCATTGCCGGGTTCGGCCTTGTGGGCCATCTCCAGCACCTGCGCCGCGGAAGCCGGGTCGTCGCACAGAAAGAGGTAATAGGCAAACTGCAGCTGCAAGGCAATCGGCTTGGCCGTGCTGCCGTTGAGCCGGGCCAACAGTTGCTGGATGGCAACCTGGCGCTGGCCGGCCAGCCAGCTGTTGTGGGCAGTAGTATCCCATCCTGTCGGCATCTTGCTCATCGCACGGCTCTCCTTCTTTGCCTGCCGGAAATGAATGCACCGCCCGGAGGCGGTGCATCATCATCATTGCGCTATCAGGTCAACTGACCGTGGCAGTGCTTGTATTTTTTGCCTGAGCCGCACGGGCAGGGGTCATTGCGTCCCACCTTCTGCTCGTCCCGCACGAAGGTAACCGGGGCAGCTTCGGCCTGGGCCTCGTCGTCAGCCAGCTGGTTGTCGGCCGCGGCATGGGTGTAGGTGCGGGGAGCGGCTTCGGCCTGCTGGCGCTGCTGCTCTTCCATCGCCTCCACATCGCGCTCCTGAACCTGTACCCGGCTCAGGATGCTGACCACGTCGCGCTTGAGGGTTTCCAGCATCTGGGTGAACAGATCGAAGGACTCGCGCTTGTACTCCTGCTTGGGGTTCTTCTGGGCGTAGCCGCGCAGATGGATACCCTGACGCAGGTGATCCATGGCCGCCAGGTGCTCTTTCCACAGGCCGTCCAGGGTTTGCAGCATCACCGCCTTCTCGAAGTTGCGCAGCACCTCCTTGCCGACCAGCTCTTCCTTGTGGGCATAGAGTTTGGTGGCTTCATCCAGGATGCGCTCGCGCAGCTTCTCTTCATAGAGCTTGTCGTCTTCCGCCAGCCACTGCTGCAACGGCAGATCCAGCGCGAAGTCAGACTTCAGGCGGGCTTCCAGACCCGGCACATCCCACATCTCTTCCAGAGACTGCGGCGGGATGTACTCGTCGATGATGGCGCCATAGACATCGTCACGGATGACGTGGATGGTCTCGGAGATGTCGCTGGTGTCCAGCAGCTCGTTGCGCTGCTCGTAGACCACCTTGCGCTGGTCGTTGGCCACGTCATCAAACTCCAGCAGGCTCTTGCGGATGTCGAAGTTGCGACCTTCCACCTTGCGCTGGGCATTTTCGATCGCCTTGGTCACCCACGGGTGCTCGATGGCCTCTCCCTCTTCCATCCCCAGCTTCTTCATCATGCCGGTGACGCGATCGGAGGCGAAGATCCGCATCAGGGTATCTTCCATGGAGAGGTAGAAACGGGAGGAGCCCGGGTCGCCCTGACGACCGGAACGGCCGCGCAGCTGGTTGTCGATACGACGGGATTCGTGGCGCTCGGTACCTATGATGTGCAGACCACCGGCGGCCAGTACCGCATCGTGACGCACCTGCCAGGCCGCTTTCAGCTCGGCGATTTGTGCCTCGGTCGGGTTCTCCAGCTGGGCGATTTCCGCTTGCCAGTTGCCGCCGAGCACGATGTCGGTACCACGACCGGCCATGTTGGTGGCGATGGTGACGGCGCCGGTCTGGCCGGCCTGGGCGACGATCTCCGCTTCCATGGCGTGGAACTTGGCGTTCAGCACCTTGTGCGGGATGTTTTCCTTGGTCAGGATGCCGGAGAGCAGCTCGGAGTTCTCGATGGAGACGGTACCGACCAGCACCGGCTGCCCACGCTCGACACAACCGCGAATGTCTTCGATGATGGCGGCATATTTCTCGTTGGCGGTCAGGTAGACCAGATCGCCCATGTCTTTGCGCACCATCGGCTTATTGGTCGGGATAACCACGGTATCCAGGCCATAAATCTGCTGGAATTCAAAGGCTTCGGTATCAGCAGTACCCGTCATGCCCGCCAGCTTGTCGTACAGACGGAAGTAGTTCTGGAAGGTGATGGAGGCCAGGGTCTGGTTCTCGTTCTGGATCTTGACCCCTTCCTTCGCTTCAACCGCCTGATGCAGACCATCGGACCAGCGACGGCCCGGCATGGTACGGCCGGTGTGCTCATCGACGATGACGATTTCGTCCTTCTGGACGATGTAGTCGACGTTGCGTTCAAACAGGGTATGGGCGCGCAGGCCGGCGTTGACGTGGTGCAACAGGCTGATGTTGGTGGCAGAGAACAGGGAGTCGTCCTCGGCCAGCAGCCCCTCTTTCTTGAGCAGCTCTTCCACGAAGATCTGGCCGTTCTCGGTCAGCAACGCCTGGCGGTTCTTCTCGTCCACCGTGTAGTGGCCGTCGCCGGTGTACTCTTCAGAGTCTTCCTTGTCCTGCTTGACCAGCAGCGGGATCAGCTTGTTGACGCGTATATAGAGCTCGGAGCTGTCTTCGGCCGGGCCGGAGATGATAAGCGGAGTACGGGCTTCATCGATGAGTACCGAGTCCACCTCATCCACCAGCGCATAGTTGAGCGGACGCTGTACACGCTGCTCGGGCGAGAACGCCATGTTGTCGCGCAGGTAGTCGAAACCGAATTCGTTGTTGGTACCGTAGGTGATGTCGGCGGCGTAGGCGTCACGCTTCTGGGACGCGTCCATGCCAGGCACGTTGCAGTCGACGGTCATGCCGAGGAAGGCAAACAGCGGGCGGTTCGCCTCGGCGTCACGCTTGGCCAGATAGTCGTTCACGGTCACCACGTGCACACCGCGGCCGCTCAGGGCGTTCAGGTAGGCCGGCAGGGTCGCGGTGAGGGTCTTACCTTCACCTGTCTTCATCTCGGCGATGCGGTTGGAGTTCAGCACCATGCCACCGATCAGCTGGACGTCGAAGTGACGCATGCCGAACACCCGGCGAGAGGCTTCACGCACGGTGGCAAAGGCCTCCGGCAGCAACTGCTCCAGTGTCTCACCCTGCTCCAGACGCTGACGATACTCGGCCGTCTTGGCCTGCAGCTGTGCATCGGACAGAGCTTCGAACTGAGGCTCCATCGCATTGATCTGTTTTACAATTTTGCGCAGAGCCTTGAGCGTTCTGTCGTTCCGGCTGCCGATAATCTTGGTAAGCAGTGTGCTAATCATGGGTACCAACTATTTCTGGTTATATAAGTGTTCCGTCACTGGAACCTGGAGAAAAAAACCTAACCCCGTCTGGCATTGAGAAAACGCGCGGGGTCCACCTGACGACCATCTTTCAACACTTCGTAATGCAAATGGACCCCGGTCGCGCGACCGGTGCGTCCCATCAAGGCAATTTTCTGGCCCTCATCGACCAGGGTGCCCACTTCGACCAGCAACTTGGAGTTGTGGGCATAGCGGGTCACCAAACCATTGCCGTGGTTGATCTCCACCATGTTGCCAAATTCCGGATGACGGCCCGCCCAGCTCACAACCCCTGGGCCCGTCGCCAGAATAGGGGTACCGGGCTTGCCACGGAAATCCACCCCTTTGTGCATTTTGGCGCGACCGTTGAACGGATCGACCCGGCCACCGAAGCCAGAGGAGACCCAAACTCGCTCCTGCTTGACCGGTGTTCCGGAAATAAAGCCGGCATCGGTTATATGGTGATTCATGATGAAAGATTCAAGTACCGACAGTTGCTCTTCACGACTGCTGAGCTGCTGGCTGAGATGCTTCATGGAGTCCTGCAGCTCGTTGAGGCTGACTTCCAGATCCGCATCATAGGAGGGGCCACCCATGGGGGGCAGCTCCTTGAAATTGAACTCTTCGGGATCGAGGTCGGCCTTTTCGGTCAGCCGCTCACCGAGCGCGTTGAGACGACCCAGCTGCCCCTGCATGGTGCCCACCTGGGCGGCCAGCATGGCAAGCTGTTCGCGGGCTTCGTCAGCCCCTTGCGTGGATTTTTGCTGTTCGGCCATGGCCAGCGCGACTTCCAGCGCCTCCATTTTTTGATGCCAGCTCTGCCAGAGCCAGCCACCACTCAGGGCCAATACAGTGAAGAAGATACCGCCGACCCAGGCCAGACGTTGTTTCGGTAAGTGCAACTTGCGTCGCTGCTTGCCATTGAGGATCAGGGTAATGCTCATAGAAATCAGTCTGCTCGGTCAGGTGTGGCCATTGGCCCGCACGGGAAATAAAACCGGGAGATAATCGGTATTACAGAATGGAGTAAACAAATGACGGAACGTCGGTGCGGAGAGAGGACCGACGTTCCGTTGCACAGCTATCAGGCCAGAACCAGACCGTTATCGTAGTAAGCGATGGGCGCTTTGTCGCCCTCACCCTCGAAGGTCACCAGTTCCCAGGCCTCCTGCTTGGCCAGCAAGGCACGCAGCAGCTTATTGTTCAGGGCATGGCCGGTCTTGTAGGCACGGAATTCGCCGATGATGCTGCGGTTACACATGTAAAGGTCACCGATTGCATCCAACATTTTGTGTTTGACGAATTCATCTTCATAGCGCAGGCCATCTTCGTTCAGTACCCGGTAGTCATCCAGCACCACGGCGTTTTCCAGGCTACCGCCCAGCGCCAGGTTCTGGGAACGCAGGTACTCGATGTCACGCATGAAACCGAACGTACGAGCACGGCTGATCTCTTTCACGAAAGAGGCACCGGAGAAGTCCAGCACGCAACGCTGATTGCGTCCTTCAAATACCGGATGCTGGAAGTCGATCTCGAGATCCATCTTGAAGCCGTTGCGATAGGGGTGGAATTCCGCCCACTTGTCGCCGTCTTCAACCCGGATGCTCTGCTTGATCCGCACAAACTGCTTGGGCGCATTCTGTTCACGGATACCGACTTCCTGCAGCAGGTAGATAAAGGGGTGCGCACTGCCGTCCATCACCGGGATCTCGGGCGCATCAACCTCGACATAGAGGTTGTCGATGCCCATCCCGGCCAGCGCGGCAGAGAGGTGCTCAATGGTAGAGACTCGGACACCGGCTTCATTGACCAGAGCGGTACAAAGCACGGTATCACGCACCTGATCGGCATTGGCTGGCAGCTCTACCACAGGATTCAGATCGGTACGCAAGTAAACGATCCCTGTGTTAACAGGCGCCGGACGGAACGTCATTGTGACTTTCCGGCCCGAATGCAGGCCGACACCGGTGGCCTGGACACTCGTTTTCAAGGTTCTTTGTCTAATCATGGGCGTATCCGCTTAACAGCTCAAATTCCTGACCAGATGGTCGTTGCCGGGCCATCTTAGCACATTCCTTAAGCAACAAACAAACCAGCGTCATTAGAGGCTTAGTCAGCTTGCTTGCGCAGGAACGCAGGAATATCGAGATAATCCGGTTCGCGACGAGCTTGCGGCTCGGCGTTGACCACCTTGGCCGGGGCCTCTTCCATCACGCGAGACTGCAGGGCTTCGCTGATCAGGGGCTGACGGGCCGGACGCTCTTGTACCATGTTGTTTTTCACCAGCGTGATGTCCGGCTTGCGCTCGGCACCGATACCGGTGGCAACCACGGTCACGCGCAGTTCGTCGTGCATTTCCGGGTCGATTACGGTACCCACCACCACGGTGGCGTTCTCGGAGGCGAAGGCCTTGACCGCGTTACCCACGGTTTCGAACTCTTCGATGGTCATGTCCATACCGGCGGTGATGTTGACCAGGATGCCACGGGCACCGGCCAGATCCACGTCTTCCAGCAGCGGGCTGGAGATGGCTTTCTCGGCCGCTTCTTCGGCACGGTCATCACCGGAGGCGGAACCGGTACCCATCATGGCGGTACCCATTTCACGCATCACGGTACGCACGTCCGCGAAGTCGACGTTGATCAAGCCCGGACGGGTGATCAGCTCGGCAATGCCCTGTACCGCGCCAAGCAGTACATCGTTGGCAGCCTTGAAGGCGTCCAGCAGGGAGATGCCGCGACCCAGCACCTTCAGCAACTTGTCGTTGGGGATGGTGATCAAGGAGTCGACGTTCTTGGACAGCTCTTCGATGCCGTGGGCGGCGAAGCCCATCCGCTTCTTCCCTTCGAAGGAGAACGGCTTGGTTACGACAGCAACTGTCAGGATACCCATCTCGCGGGCCACTTCGGCCACGATCGGTGCAGCACCGGTACCGGTACCACCACCCATGCCGGCGGCGATGAACACCATGTCGGAGCCGGTCAGCAGCTCGCGCAGCGCTTCCCGATCTTCCATGGCCGCATCACGACCCACTTCCGGATTGGCTCCGGCACCCAGACCCTTGGTGATGCCACCGCCGATCTGCAGGGTTGTGTTGGCACTGGAGTTACGCAGAGCCTGAGCGTCGGTGTTGACGGTAATGAATTCAACGCCTTCGATGTTTTGACGAACCATGTGCTCGACCGCGTTGCCGCCGCCGCCACCCACACCAATCACTTTAATGACGGCTTCGTCAGTGTGGCTATCCATAAATTCAAACATGTTGTCTCTCCGCTTTATTTGCCTGACTCAGCAAAATCTTTTAGAACTCGCCACGCAACCAGTTGCTGACCCGTTTGACCAGCCCACCTACGCTTGCCTTGGCGGCATATTCCTTGCTACTGCCGGTGGATTGATGGGTGCGGCCATACTGCAGCAACCCGACCGCGGTCGAGTACACAGGCGCCTGCACATAATCACTCAATCCCCGGATATTCATGGGCTCCCCTACCCTGACCTGGCTCTGGAAGATCTGCTCTGCGCACTCCACAATGCCTTCGATCTGGGCAGCGCCGCCGGTCAAGACCACACCGGCTGCAAGCTGATGCTTGACCCCCTGCGCTTTCAATTCGCTTTGTACCCGCACCAGCTCATCATTCACCATGGAGAGCAACTCGGTGTAACGGGGCTCAATCACTTCAGCCAGTGTCTGCCGCTGCAGGCTGCGCGCCGGACGACCGCCGACACTGGGTACTTCAATATTGTCTTCCTTGCTGACCAGCCGGCCGAGGGCGCAGCCATAGCGCACCTTGATCGCCTCCGCATCCAGTGGCGGGGTGCCGAAGGCATAGGCGATGTCGCTGGTCACCGTGCTGCCGGCGTACGGGATCACCTTGGTGTGACGCAGGGCACCGCCGGTAAACAGCGACATGTCCATGGTGCCACCACCGATGTCCACCACGCAGACACCCAGCTCCTTCTCGTCTTCGGTCAGTACGGCGTAGCTGGACGCCAGTGCGGAGAAGATCAGCTGATCCACCCGCAGACCCACCTTCTCCACGCATTTCTCGATGTTGCGAGCCATGTCGTTGTGGCAGGTGATCAGGTGCACCTTGGCCGCCATCCGCACGCCGGAGAGGCCGACCGGGTTTTTGATCCCTTCCTGGTAGTCGATGGCGAACTCCTGGGGCAGCACGTGCAGTACCCGGAGCTCATCGGACAACCGTACCGACTTGGCGGTGTGGATGACGTTGTCCACGTCTTCCTGGGTCACCTCTTCATCGGAGATGGGCACCATGCCGGTTTCATTGCGACAGTCGATATGCTTGCCGGACAACCCCAGATAGACGGAGCTGATCTGGCAGTCGGCCATCATTTCAGCCTCTTCCACCGCGCGACGCAGGGACTTGACCACGGAGTCGAGATCGTTGACCCCGCCCTTGTCCATGCCGCGAGAGGCGTGACTGCCCATGCCGATGACATTGAGCTCACCGTCTGGCAGCACTTCGCCAACCAGAACCGCCACCTTGGTTGTGCCGATATCCAGCCCGACAATCAGATTTCTATCTGCGGTTTTGGTCATTCACTTTCTCTTCGTTCTTCTTCCAGCCAACTGCCATTCCGGTGTCGTATCGAAGATCCACGTAAGCAACCCGCTCACGAGGTTCGATGACCGGAAAGGCATCGATAAACCGCTGCAGTCGAAGCGCGATATCCGAGCGCCCCAAAAACAGCTGAATGTTGCCATCCAGGGTCAGTTCCCAGGCATGGCGGGGGGTCAGATTCACCCCCAGCAGCTTGTACCCTCTGGCCGCCAGCTGCGCCTCGTATTGGCGGCTGGCCTCCAGCACCTTGACGGCCTGATCTTCTGGCCCGGACAGCTGCATCAGAGGGGTCTTCACCCTGTCCGGCGCACTAAACACCTCACCCTTGGTGTTGACGAAGCGGTTGCCATTCCAGCGGGCCGCGACCGCCTGTTCGGTGAGGTAGACCTTGATCTTGTTGGGCCACTTCTTGCGTACCGAGACCTGGGCCACCCAAGGCAAGGCGTTCAACCGCGCCTGCAATTCGTTCACATCCAACTCGAAGAAGTTGCGCAACTCGGCGCCATCCAGCACGGCGCTGCGCAGTTCATCGGTTTGCAAATACTGGTGTTGCCCCTGCAGCAACAGCTCGCTCATGGGCAACCGATTGGCATCCGTCAGCCAATCTTTAACATCCAGCGCGGTCTGGTAGAGGCCCCACATGACCAGGATGAAAAATCCCACCCCGGCGATGAAGCCCCCCTTGGTGCGCCCTTGTGCCCTTGCCTCCACCCGATCGATCCCCGTTTAACGCGCCATGCCGGCCCTTTGCAGACTGGTTCGCCATTATATAGGCCCCGGCTTGGCGGTCAAAATACTCATTGGGCCCTCAGGCGCCGGATTTCATGCTCTCGATGCTCAATTTCATCTCGCCGAGACGGCGAGCCAGTGCGCCGACGTTCCCTGCCCCCTGGGTCAGCACCAGATCGCCTTCGCCGACCAGCCCGGCCAGCACCGCCGGCACATCGTCCGGCGTCGCGACAAAGATGGGCTCCAGGCTGCCGCGGGAACGGATGGAGCGACACAGGGCGCGGCCATCGGCGCCCGGAATCGGCTCTTCACCGGCGGCATAAACCTCCAGCATCACCAGCACGTCCACCTTGGAGAGCACATCCGCGAAGTCTTCGTAGAGATCGCGGGTACGGGTGTAGCGGTGCGGCTGGAACACCATCACCAACCGCTTCTCGGGCCAGCCGGCGCGAGCTGCGTTGATGGTGACCTTGACCTCGCTCGGGTGATGACCGTAGTCGTCCACCAGCATGGCCTTGCCGCGACCGGTCTCGAACTCGCCATACTGCTGGAAGCGGCGACCCACCCCTTCAAACTTGGCCAGCGCCCGGATGATGGCATCATCGCCGATCCCGTCCTCGGTGGCGACCGCAATCGCCGCGGCGGCATTGAGCGCGTTGTGGATGCCGGGCAGGTTGAGGGTCACCTCCAGCTCGCCGGCATCTTTGCGGCGCACCCGGAAGCGACTGCGGTTGCTGGTCTGCACGAAGTCCAGCACCTGCACGTCGGCATCATCACTCAGGCCGTAGGTGATGGTGGGACGGGCGATCTCCGGCAGCATGCCGCGGATCACAGGATCATCCACGCACACCACGGCCAGCCCGTAGAACGGCAGGTTGTGCAGGAAGTCGATGAAGGTGGCCTTCAGCCTAGAGAAGTCGCCACCATAGGTGTCCATGTGATCCGCTTCGATGTTGGTCACGATGGAGACCATCGGCTGCAGATGCAGGAAGGAGGCGTCGCTCTCGTCCGCCTCGGCAATCAGATAGCGGCTGCTGCCCAGGCGGGCATTGGTGCCGGCGCTGTTGAGCAAACCGCCGATGACGAAGGTCGGATCCCGGTCCGCTTCGGCATAGATGCTCGCCACCAGACTGGTGGTGGTGGTCTTGCCATGGGTGCCGGCGATGGCGATGCCGTGACGGAAGCGCATCAGCTCGGCCAGCATCTCGGCGCGGCGCACCACGGGAATGCGCAGCTCGCGGGCGGCCAGCAGCTCGGGGTTGTCCTGCTTGATGGCGGTGGAGACCACCACCACGCTCGCCTCGTTCACGTGCTCGGCACTGTGGCCGACGAAGATGTGGGCGCCAAGGGACTCGAGTCGCTCGGTCACCGCATTGCGGGCCAGATCCGAGCCGGTTACCTGATACCCTTCGTTGGCAAGCACTTCGGCGATACCGCCCATCCCGGCACCACCGATGCCGATGAAGTGGATGCGACGCACGCGGCGCATTTCAGGGATAACGGTACGCAGTTTTGCCAGTTCAACCTTGGTCATAGTTCTCTCTCAATCTGCCCGGTCGCCAGGCGTTTGCACTCATCGGCAACTCGCTCGGCGGCATCGGTAATGGCCACACGACGGGCGGCCTGGGCCATGTTCAATAGGGTTTCCCTGCGCCCGGCAAGCCAGGAGAGACGGGCGGCCAGGGAGGCCGTCGTCAGCTCGGATTGGGGCAGGAATTCAGCCGCACCGCCGTCGACCAGGGTCAGGGCGTTGCGGGTCTGGTGATCATCCACCGCGTGGGGCAGCGGTACAAAAATGGCGGCGACCCCGGCGGCAGCCACTTCGGAGACGGTCAGCGCCCCCGCCCGGCACACCACCAGATCGGCCCAGGCGTAGGCACCGGCCATGTCTTTGATAAATTCGCTCACTTCAGCCGCAACGCCCTCTTTGGCGTAGGCTTCGGCCACCGCATCGCGATTGCCCTTGCCACACTGGTGACGCACCTCGATGGGCACGCCGGCCGCCGCCACCGCTGGCGGCACCTGCTCGTTGAGCACCCGGGCCCCCAGGCTGCCACCGACGATCAGCAGCCGCAGTGGCTCGGCCCCGCTGCGCAACTGGGGATCCGGCAGCGCCACCACTTCGGGGCGTACCGGGTTGCCCACCACGGCGGTGCGACGGCTCGGCGCAAAGGCGCCCGGAAATGCCATCAGCACCCGCTTGGCGAGGCGAGCCAGCAACTTGTTGGTCAGGCCTGCGGCAGCATTCTGCTCGTGCAGCAGCAGCGGGATACCGGACAGCCAGGCCGCCACGCCACCCGGGCCGGAGGCAAAGCCGCCCATGCCAAGCACCACGTCGGGGCGAATGGTCTTGAGCACCCGGCGGGCCTGCAGCACGGATTTGACGATGCGATAGGGCGCCACCAGCAGACGCTTGATGCCGTTGCCACGCACCCCCTGAATATCGATGAAGGAGATGGGGTAACCATGGGCAGGCACCAGCTCGGCCTCCATCCGGTCGGCGGTGCCGAGCCAGTGAATGGTCCAGCCCTGGGCCTTGAGGCGATCAGCCACGGCCAAGCCGGGGAACACATGGCCCCCGGTACCGCCTGCCATCACCAACAGCGTCTTGCTCACTAAACCTCCCGCACGCGCGCCTGGGCACTGGCCTGGCGCAACTCGAAATCGATACGAATCAACATGCTCACCGCCACCATCATGATGATGAGGCTCGAACCACCATAACTGACCAGCGGCAGGGTCAGCCCCTTGGTCGGCATCATGCCGCTGGCTGCCCCCACGTTGACGAAGGTCTGGAAGCTAAACCAGATGCCGATGCCGATGGCCAGATAGCCTTCATACAGTCGCTCGGCCACCAGCGCCTGGTGCCCCAGCTTGAGCGCCTTGATTGCCAGCGCAAAGATGAGAAACAGCGCGCCCAGCACGCCCACATAGCCCAGCTCTTCCCCCAGGATGGCGAACACGAAGTCGGTGTGCGCCTCCGGCAGGTACTCCATCTTCTGGATGGAGTTGCCAAGCCCCTCGCCAAACCAGCTGCCACGGCCGAAGGCCATCAGCGACTGGGTCAGCTGGTAGCCGCTGCCGAACGGATCGGCCCAGGGATCGAGGAACGAGGTCACCCGCCGCATCCGGTACGGTTCGGCGATGATCAGGGTCACCACGGCGCTCACCCCCACCAGGATGAGACCGATGAACTGCACCAGGCGGGCACCGGCCAGGAACAGCATGCCGAGCGAGGTGACGAACATCACCACCACCGAGCCCAGATCGGGCTGGGCCAGCAGCAGGATGGCCACCACGAACAGCACCGCCATCGGCTTCATGAAACCGATGAAACGCTCGCGCACCTCGCTCTGGCGGCGCACCAGGTAGCCCGCCAGATAGACGAACAGTGCCAGCTTGCCGAACTCGGCCGGCTGCAGGTTGAAGGGGCCGAGCGGCAACCAGCGCACCGAGCCGTTGACGCTGCGCCCCACCAGCAGCACCAGCACCAGCATGACGATGGCCAGCAGCAGCATGGGGCCGTTGTAGTGCTGCCAGCGCGCCATCGGCACCTGCAGCACGAACCAGGAGATGCCGAGCGCCATCAGCAGAAACAGGCCGTGACGCTTCACGAACATGAAGGGATCGTTGTTGATGGCGATCCCCTCCGGGATCGAGGCGGAGGCCACGATCACCAGACCTACCGCCATCAGCGCCAGCGCCAGCACGACCAGCTGCCGGTCATAAAGCCCGGCAGGGCGCGCCGGCAACAGCCAGCGCTGCAAGAAGCCTGCGACTGCGCGAAGGGCGTTCATAACTTTTGTACCAGCTCGGTGAAACGATCACCGCGCGCTTCGAAAGACTTGAATTGGTCCAGGCTGGCGCAGGCCGGCGCCAACAGCACCCAGTCGCCGGGTCTGGCATCGGCGGCCGCCTTGGCGACCGCGGCATCCAGATCCGCGACCCGTTCGGTCTGCTCACCCAGCGCCAGCAGCACCTCGGCATCCTGGCCGAAGCAGTACATGTGATCGATCTGGCTGCCGAGCAGGGCCTGCACCGGGCCGAAATCCTGGCCCTTGCCCTGGCCACCGGCCAGCAGCAGCAGACGGCCCTTCACCGACTCGCGCACCCCGGCCACGGCAGCCAGGGTCGCCCCCACGTTGGTGGCCTTGGAGTCGTTGATCCAGCGCACCCCGTTCACCTCCCGCACGAAGCGGGCACGGTGAGGCAGCCCCTCGAAACGGCGCAGTACTCGCAACTGCGGCTCGCGCGGGATGCCGACCGCATCGCACAGGGCCATGGCCGCCAGCGCGTTGGCCTGGTTGTGGGCGCCGACGATCTTCATCTCGTCCACCGCCAGCAACGGCTCGCCGTGCAGGGTCAGCCAGTGACGGCCATCCAGCTCGCAGCGACCGTAACCGTTGCAGTCGAGGCCGAAGCTCTGCCACACCTGGCCCACGTCGGGCAGGGTCTGGGCATCGTCGCGATTGATCAGGATGTGCTGGGAGTGCTGATGGATCTCCATCTTGGCGGCGCGATAGTCGGCCATGCCCTGATAGCGATCCATATGATCTTCGGAGAGGTTCAATACCACGGAGGCGGCGGCGCGCAGGCTGTGGGTGGTCTCCAGCTGGAAGCTGGAGAGCTCCAGCACGCAGAGATCCATCGGCTGCTTGAGCAGCTCGAGCGCCGGCGTGCCGATGTTGCCACCTACCCCGACCTTGAGGCCGGCTTCGGCGATCATTTCGCCCACCAGGGTGGTGACCGTGCTCTTGCCGTTGGAGCCGGTGATGGCGATCACCGGCACCTGGGTCTCGCGCACGAACAGCTCGATGTCGCCGACGATGCGCACCCCGAACTCGGCGGCGGCTTGCAGTTCGGGCGTCGCCAGGGCAATGCCCGGGCTCGCCACTATCATGTGTGCCTGCTTGAGCAGCTCGCCATCCAGCCCGTGGATGAGTTCCACCTCGGCAGGCAGTTGATCCTTGCCGGGCGGGTTGGCGCGGGTGTCCATCACCAGCGGCGTCACGCCACGGCCGAGGAAATAGTCGACGCAGGAGAGTCCGGTTTTGCCGAGTCCGATGATGATGACCATGGCTTACCTCACCTTCAGGGTGGCGAGGCCGAGCAGCACCAGCATGAGCGTGATGATCCAGAAGCGCACGATGACGCGCGGCTCCGGCCAGCCCTTCTTCTCATAGTGGTGATGGATCGGTGCCATGCGGAAGATGCGCACGCCGCGCAGCTTGTAGGACCCCACCTGCAGGATCACCGAGACGGTCTCCATCACGAAGACGCCGCCCATGATCACCAGCAGGAACTCCTGACGCACCAGCACGGCGATGGTGCCGAGTGCGCCGCCCAGCGCCAGGGAGCCCACGTCCCCCATGAACACCTGGGCCGGATAGGTGTTGAACCAGAGGAAACCCAGACCCGCCCCGACGATGGCGGTACAGACGATCACCAGCTCGGAGGTATAGGGTACATAGGGAATATGCAGGTAGTTGGCGAAATTGACGTTGCCGGTGGCCCAGGCGATGAAGGCGAAGCCCCCCGCCACCATCACGGTCGGCATGATGGCCAGACCATCCAGGCCATCCGTGAGATTGACCGCGTTGGAGGTGCCGACGATGACGAAGTAGGTCAGTACGATGAACATCAGCCCGAGTTGCGGCATCACATCCTTGAGGAAGGGCACCACCAGCTGGGTCTGACCGTCGTGCGTGGCGGTGGCGTAAAGGAACACGGCCACCCCCAGCGCAACGGCGGATTGCCAGAAGTACTTCCAGCGGGCGATCAGGCCGTCGGTGTTCTTGCGTACCACCTTGAGGTAGTCATCGGCAAAGCCGATGGCGCCATAGGCACCCAGCACGAACAGCACCAGCCAGACATAGGGGTTGTCGAGGCGGCACCAGAGCAGCACCGAGATGAAGATGGCAGCGATGATCATCAGGCCGCCCATGGTCGGGGTGCCTTTCTTGCTCAGGTGCGACTCCGGACCGTCATTGCGGATCACCTGGCCGAATTTGAGGATCTGCAGGCGACGGATGAGGCGCGGCCCCATCCAGAGCGCCACCACCAGGCCGGTGATGATCGACAGGATGGCGCGAAACGTCAGGTAGGAGAAGACGTTGAAGAAGGTGAAGTGCGGGGTGAGCAGTTCCGCCAGCCAGACTAGCATGTGGCTGACTCCTGACGGTCTTTGACCATCTCGACGATATCTTCCATGCGGGAGCCGCGGGCACCCTTGACCAGGATCGCGATTTCTTGATGTGTATTTATCATTTGCGCAAGCACTTCAAACAACGACGCCTTGTTATCGAAATGTCGGCCAGCCGCGGCATCTGCGGTGTGGCGACTCTGTTCCCCTACGGTCAGCACGGCATCGAGGCCGCGCTCGCTGGCGTGGCGTCCGACCCGGGCGTGTTGCTCGGCGGACTCCTCACCCAACTCCTTCATGTCACCGAACACCAGCACCTTGTAGCCGCTCATGGCGGTCAGGGCATCGATGCCCGCCAGCACGGACTCCACGCTGGCGTTGTAGGTGTCGTCCACCAGGGTGAGACCACCCCAGCGCTGGACGCAGAAACGGCCCTTGACCGGTGCCATCTGCTCGAGCCCGGCCTTGACCGAGGCGAGCGAGGCGCCGAGCGCCAGCGTGCCGGCGGCGGCGGCCAGGGCGTTCGCCACGTTATGGCGGCCCGGAATGGCCAGGGTCAGGCTCACTTCACCCTGCGGGGTCACCATGACGAACTCGGCACAGCCCTGCTGGTTGATCACCACGTTGCTGGCATGGAACGGCTGACGCTGATCCTCGATGGAGAAGGCGCACTGGATCCCGCGCGCCTGCCACTTCGGCCAGAATTCGTTGTCGGCATTGACGATGGCGGTGCCGCCCTCGCCCAGCCCCTCGAAGATTTCGCTCTTGGCGTGGAATACCCCTTCCAGCGAGCCGAAGCCCTCCAGGTGCGCGGCCGCCACGTTGTTGATGATGGCAGCATCGGGTTTGGCCAGCGAGGTCGTCCAGGCAATCTCGCCCGGGTGGTTGGCCCCCAGCTCCATCACCGCAAACCGGTGTTGCGGCTCGAGGCGCAGCAGGGTGAGCGGTACCCCCACTTCGTTGTTGAAGTTGCCGGCGGTGGCCAGCACTTCCCCTTCCTGGCGCAGGATGGCGGTCGCCATCTCCTTCACCGTGGTCTTGCCGCAGCTGCCGGTGATGGCCAGCACTTTCGGGTTGATCCGCTCGCGCACCAACCGGCCGAGGCGACCCAGTCCCTTGAGACTGTCGGTCACCACCAGCTGGGGAATCGCCAACGGCAGTTCACGCTCGACCAGCAGGGCCGATGCCCCGGCGGCCACGGCCTGCTCGCAGAAATCGTGGGCATCGAAACGCTCGCCGCGCAGCGCAACAAACAGCGCGCCTGCGCCCAGGGTACGGGTGTCGGTGCTGACAGCCGTGATCGCTCCGTCTTCACCAATCAGACGGGCATCGAGTACCTGCGCCAGCTCGGCAAGCCTGAGGGTCATCATGCGAATGACTCCAATAATGTGTGCAAGGCGGCCGCGACGGTTTCCCGGTCGCTGTAGTGCCGCTTGTCGGTTCCAATGATCTGATAATCCTCGTGACCCTTACCGGCCACCAGGATGATGTCCTGTTTGCTCGCCTGGCTCAGTGCCAGCTGGATTGCCTTGGTCCTGTCGTGCTCGATCTGCACGGCGCCGGGATCGCGAAGACCCGCCACCATGTCGGCCATGATCCGGGCCGGCTCCTCGGTACGGGGATTGTCATCGGTCAGGATCACGCGATCCGCATGCAGCTCGGCCATGGCGGCCATCATGGGACGCTTGCCGCGATCCCTGTCGCCGCCACAACCCACCAGGCACCAGAGCCGCCCTTCACAGTGCACCCGCAGGGCCTGCAAGGCCTTCTCCAGCGCATCCGGCGTGTGGGCGTAATCGACTACGGCGAGCGGCGCCTTGCCGCCACCAAAGCACTCCATGCGGCCGGTTACCGGCTGCAGTTGCGGCGCGCTGGCCAGCAACTCGTCGAAGTCATAACCGAGCACCAGCATGGCGCCCATCGCGGCCAGCACGTTGCTGACGTTGAAGCGCCCGAGCAAGGGGGCGGATAATACACCATTCCCCCAGCTGGAGTTAATCTGCGTGCGAAAACCTTGCTGGTGGAAATGGGGATCCTGCGCCGTCAGCTGTCGCCCCGGGTGACCGGCCACCGGGCCGTGCACGCTGAACGCCACGGCGGCCGGATAGGCAGCCAGCCATTGGCGGCCCAACCGGTCATCGGCATTGAGCACGGCGCAGGGTTCGTCCACCAGTTTCAACAGCTCTTCCTTGGCGGCGCCGTAGGCCTCCATGGTGCCGTGATAGTCCAGATGATCCCGGCTCAGGTTGGTGAATACGGCGGCGGCAAACGGCAGGGCCGCGACGCGATGCTGTACCAAGCCGTGGCTGGACACCTCCATCGCTACCAGATCCGCCCCCTGCGCTTGCAGAGCGGCCAGATTGGCCTGTACCTGCACCGCGCTGCCGGTGGTGTTTTCCGCTTCCACCAGATCGCCGAACAGACCGTTGCCGATGGTGCCCATCACCCCGGCCTTGCCCCCCAGCAGGGTGCGCCAGTTAGCCACCAGCAGCGCCGTGGTGCTCTTGCCGTTGGTGCCGGTGATGCCCACCAGATCGAGCTTGCTGGCTGGCTGGTCGTAGAAATAGCCGGCCAGCTCGGAGAGCCTGGCTGGCAGATCCGGGATCCCGAGACAAGGCACGCTCAGCGCCGGTGCCACGAATTCACCATCCTCTTCAAACAGTACGGCGGTCGCTCCCTGAGCCACCGCCTGTTCGATAAACCGTCTGCCATCCACCTGATGCCCGCGAATCGCCACGAAGAGACAACCGGGCACGACCCGCCGACTGTCCAGCTGGATGTCGGTAAGCGCGAGCGCCGGGGCAGTAATGCCAAAGGGGCGCATCAGTTGATCAAGTGCGCGGGACAACATTGGAAGCCTCCGTACGGGCAAGTTTGGTGGGCACCGCAGGCGGTACCGCGTCGGGACGAATATTGAAGAGCTGCAGTACCCCGCCCATGGCTTCGGCAAACGGCGGCGTCGCAACGGCACCACCGTAGTAGGCGTCGCCCTTGGGCTCGTTGATCACCACTACCATGACGAAACGGGGATTGCTGGCCGGGGCTAAACCGGCGAACCAGGCCATGTAATCCTTGCCGTAGCCACCTGCGACCGCGACCTTGGCGGTACCACTCTTGCCGCCGACCCGGTAACCGGGGATCTGCGCTTTCGGAATGGCATTGCTGACCACGTACTCCAGCGCCTGCAACATGGCGGTAGCATTGTTGTGGTCGATGACCTGCTCCCCCTTGGGCGGCTCGGTCACCTTGACGATGGAGAGCGGTACCCGCTTGCCCTTGTTGGCCAAAGTGGCATAAGCGGAGGCCAACTGCAGCGGGGTGACCCGCAGGCCATAACCGAACGACAGGGTGGCCCGTTCGATGTCGGACCAGCGCCGGCGCTGGGGCAGCATGCCGCTGCTCTCACCCATCAGGCCGCTGCCGGTGTCCATCCCGAAGCCCACCATGCTGAGGGTGTTGATCATCTCCTGCGCCGGCATCCGCAGCGCGATGCGCGACATGCCGATGTTGGAGGAGTAGCGCAGGATGTCGTACAGGTTGGTCGCCTTGTGGATACTCACGTCGCGGATCTGCTTGGCCCCGATAAACAGAGGGCCACCCGGAATGGTGTCCTTCCAGCTGGTAACACCGGCCTGCAGCGCGCTGAGCAGGATCAACGGCTTGACGGTGGAGCCCGGCTCGTAGGTATCGGTCACCACCCGGTTGCGCACCCGGAAACTCTGGTACTGACCGCGGTTGTTGGGGTTGTAGGAGGGGGTGTTGACCATGGCGAGCACTTCGCCGGTCTTGACGTCCAGCATCACCATGGAGCCGGAGGTTGCCTTGTTCTCGTCGGTGGCGCGC
The DNA here is from genome assembly GCF_027707585.1 of Aeromonas sp. QDB39. Lineage (NCBI taxonomy): Bacteria > Pseudomonadati > Pseudomonadota > Gammaproteobacteria > Aeromonadales > Aeromonadaceae > Aeromonas > Aeromonas sp. QDB39. Next base: position 79,953 of record NZ_JAPCIV010000012.1, read on the forward strand.
TTGAGCGCCCGGTAGGCCAGCGCCTGCACCCGTTGGTCGATGCTCAGTTGCAGGTCGTTGGCGTTCTTGCCCTCTTTGACCAGACCAAGCCGCTCGATGACCCGGCCCTGCCTGTCCTTGCGCACCCGCATCTCGCCAGGGGTTGCCGTCAGCCACTCGTTGTAGCTGCGCTCAATCCCCTCGATGCCGCTACCGTCGATGTTGGTCACCCCCACCAGGTGGGCGCTGATCTCGCCGGTCGGGTAGAAACGGCGCGCCTCGGGGCGCAGATAGATGCCACCCAGCTTGAGGCCCTTGATGTATTCCGCCACCGCCGGCGTCACCTGACGCTGCAGGTAGACGAAGCGCTTGCTCGGGTTGGAGATGCGGTGCTTGAGAGTATTGATGTCGAGCTTGAGTACGGCGGACAGGGCCAGCCAGGCCCGCTCGTTATGGATGGCGCCAGATTCGTGCACCGTCTTGGGATCGGCCCAGACGGCTTCCACAGGCACCGACACCGCCAGCTGCTCGCCGTTGCGATCGGTGATCATGCCGCGCACCGCCTGAGTGGCGGTGGTACGCAGCGAACGCATGTCCCCTTCCTGACGCAGCCGATCCGGGTCGATCACCTGGATCCAGGCCAGTCGCAGGATCAAGCCGGCAAACGCAATGCCGATGAAGAACACCAGCGTGCGAAAGCGCCACGGATAGAGTGACGGAGCTTTGACCTTGGGTTGAGCCTTGGCGGAAGCCTTGCGTTTCATGGTTGTGTAATTACCTTCTCGGTGGTCACCAGCGGGCGAGCCATCTGCAACTTGTCCATGGCCAGACTCGCCACCCGGGAGTGCTCGGCCAGCGTGCCCTGCTCCAGCAACAGGTGCCGCCATTCGATGTTGAGCCGATCCTCCTCCGCCATCAGGTCGTTCTGCTTGGCCGTCAGACCACGGGTCATGTTGGTCACCAGGATCACCGCAAAGGCGGTGATCAGCACGGCGATGGCCAGCACCACCTGCAGCTTGTGCCGCCAGAGATCTCCGAGGATCTCCCTGGCCAGATGAACGCGCACCTCGCTCATGGCTTACTCCGCCAACCGCTGGGCGACCCGCAGCACCGAGCTGCGGGACCGACTGTTTTCATTGACCTCGTGCTCGGAAGGCTTGAGCGCCTTGCCGACCGACTTCAATTTGCGACCGCCGGCCAGCTGGGCCTCGGTCAACGGAATGCCGTGCGGCACTTCCGGCCCTTTCTCATGCTTGCGAATGAAATGCTTCACCAGCCGATCTTCCAGCGAGTGGAAGCTGATGACGGAGAGACGACCTTCCGGTGCCAGCACCTGCAGGGCACCGTTGAGCGCTGTCTCGATCTCGTCCAGCTCGCTGTTGATGTAGATGCGGATGGCCTGGAAGCTGCGGGTGGCGGCGTGCTTGCCCTTCTCCTTGCTCGGATTGACGCGGGCAATCATCTCCGCCAGTTGACGGGTGCGGACATAGGGCTCGGTCACCCGATCGTGCACGATGGCACGAGCGATCTTCTTGGCGAAACGCTCCTCGCCAAAGGTCTTCAGCACCCAGGCAATGTCGTCCACATCGGCGCGAGCCAGCCATTCGGCGGCGCTCTGACCGGAGGTGGGGTCCATCCGCATGTCGAGCGGACCGTCCTTCATGAAGCTGAAACCACGCTCGGCATCGTCCAGCTGGGGAGAAGAGACCCCCAGATCCAGCAGGAAACCGTCTACCTTGCCCAGCAGGCCGCGTTCATCCAGATAGGAGGCAATGCCGGAGAAGGGGCCGTGCACGATTTCGAAGCGGGGATCGTGGATCTTGGCCGCTTCTGCAATGGCCTGGGGATCCCGGTCGATGGCGATCAGCCGGCCGTTGGGGCCAAGCTGCTGGAGAATGAGACGAGAGTGACCACCCCGGCCAAACGTACCGTCGACGTAGATGCCGTCCGGCTTGATGGCCAGCCCTTCAACGGCTTCGTGCAGCAGCACTGTGATGTGTTCAGCGGCTTGGGTCATTTATAAAGAGAAATCCTGTAGTCGTGGCGAGCTTGCCCAATCGTCCTCGGGCAGGCCCTGAATGTCGTCATTGACCTGTTGTTGCCAGCGGGCTTCATCCCACAGCTCAAACTTGTTGAGCTGGCCCACCAGCATGATCTTCTTGTCCAGCCCTGCATGGCTGCGCAGTGGCTGGCTGAGCAGCAAACGGCCATTGCCGTCCAGCTCGCATTCGGTCGCATGCCCGAGCAACAGCCGCTGCAGGCGGCGCTCAAGGGGATTCATGCTGGAGAGCGTCTTGAGCTTGCGCTCTATCTCTTCCCATTCGTTCAGGGGGTAAAGCAGCAGGCAGGGATGGGCAATATCGATGGTGCAGACCAGCTGGCCCTCGCTTTCGTCGCGCAGCCAATCACGGTACTTGGTCGGAATCGCCACTCGCCCCTTGCTGTCGAGGCTGATGGCATGCGCACCACGCAACAAATTGCAGTCCCTGAAAATGAGTTAAAGGGGGCAAATCGCCCGATAAAAACCACTTTGATCCACTTTTCCCCACCTTGAAGTTTAAGGACGTGCTGAGGGCTTTTCAAGCAAGGATCTCGGGCATGGGGAACATATTGACGCAGCATTTCAGCAGCGAGGATTAAATGAGTTGATTTTCCACAAGTTATTTGTGTTTACGGCAATACGATTAATTGCGAAGAATTAAAAGCTCAGCAGGGTGAGCGAATAAGCAGCGGTATGATCCGCTCAGATTCACAGGTACCCACATAACTCAGGCATTGAGTATGAAAAAAACCATAACCAACTGATCTATATGCATAGAGCCAGCTATCTCACTATCCGCCAACACATATATCTCTCGGCACAAGCTGCTATTTTCTCGCCAATAAAAAAGAGCCTCGCGATAAATCGCAAGGCTCTTCAGGAATAGGTCGGAGTCGGCCTGTAAGCCGGGTTCTGTACCGGGTTGCCCCGGGTAGCAATCATTCCTCTAGGCCAGCAATCGCTCACTGGCTCAAGCAACCTACCCGCCCCCAACGCGGGCCGCGCCAATAGGGGCCTATTTGGTCTTGCTTCGGGTGGAGTTTACCGTGCCACGAACTGTTACCAGTCGCGCGGTGCGCTCTTACCGCACCCTTTCACCCTTACCTGATCCCTTGCGGGCCATCGGCGGTTTGCTCTCTGTTGCACTGGTCGTAGGCTCACGCCCCCCAGGCGTTACCTGGCACCCTGCCCTATGAAGCCCGGACTTTCCTCCCCTCCGCCCGTCTGTCCCGAGGGACACAACGACGAAGCAGCGATTGCCCAGCCAACTCCGGGCGCGGATTATAGCCTTGTCCGGCACCTCGGGTAAACCTGCAATTGAGTTTTGACCGAGTTAATCACACTCGAGAGAACGCCCAAGCTGGCCTCTGGCCTGCATTTATCCGCCTCAGTAATGTTCGAGGCCGTACTTGTAGAGCGCGTTCTTCTTGACCCCGTGGATCTCGGCGGTGAGGGCTGCCGCTTTTTTGAGCGGCAGTTCGGTCACCAGCAGTCCCAGGGTACGGATCGCCTCGGCCGGCAGCTCCTCTTCCGTTTTATTGGCACCCGCGACCACCAGCACGATCTCGCCGCGGCAGCGATTTTCGTCCTCACCCAGCCAGACCAGCATCTCGGAGGCGGGCAGACCGTGGATCGACTCGAAGGTCTTGGTCAGCTCGCGGCACACCACGACCTGACGTTCGCCGAGAATGCGGGCGATTGCTTCCACCGTGTCCTGCACCCGACGCGGGGATTCGTAGAATACCAGTGAGCGGGCGTCTTCGATCACCGCCTGCAAACGGTCGTCACGGCCCTTGCTCTTGGCAGGCAAAAAACCTTCGAAGGCAAACCGGTCGGTGGGCAGCCCGGCCGCGGAAAGCGCCGTGATCGCGGCACAGGGGCCGGGCAGCGGCACTACCTTGACCCCGGCTTCGCGACAACGGGTGACCAGGTGATAACCGGGGTCGCTGATGAGTGGCGTACCGGCATCGGAGACCAGGGCCACGCTCTTGCCCTCTTTTATCCGGCCGATCAGCACGTCCGCCTTCTGCTGCTCGTTATGATCGTGCAGCGCGAAGGTGGGCACCGAGATTTGATAGTGGCTGAGCAGGATGCCGGTATGGCGGGTATCCTCGGCTGCCACCAGATCGACACTGCGTAAAATGTCCAATGCACGCTGGGTAATGTCAGCCAGATTGCCGATCGGGGTGGGGACTATGTACAGGGTTGGGATGTCACTCATGGGAGCTCCGAGTGTCCCGACAATTGTGTCGCCATATTGGCCCGTTTACACTATGGAGAATTTCAACACTGGTCGGGGAATGAACTTGAACCGGGTTACAAAGCAGCTAAGTGTATCACGACTCTTCGGCATCCTACTCGCGGCAGTACTGCTTGCCGCCTGTGCGTCGGAGCCCAATCAATCAGCCGGACAATCCGGCATGCCGTCGGCCTTCTCGGATCTGACCAAGAATGCCCAGTGGTATCTGGCACAGGTGGACCCGGCCAAACCGGCCGAAGCCTTCACCTGGCAGGTGATGGCGGCGCGCAGCTATCTGGCGCTCGGCCAGGCCAAGCCGGCCGCGGCCCTGTTCCAGCAACTGCAGAAGCAGGGCCAGAGCACCGAGCAAAAGGCCCAGCTGCAACTGTTGCAGGCTCACCTGCTGCTCGCCCAGGGCAACGCCAACCAGGCGCTGATCCTGCTGGAGGGCAAACCCGAGGTGGCGCTGGATGCCGATACCCAGAAGGACTGGTATCGCCAGCGGGTGGTGCTGCAACTGGACATCAACAACAAGTTCGGTGCCGCCAAGTCGCTGATCCTGCTGGAGCCCTATCTGGCACAGAACGAGCTGGCCACCAATCACCAGCAAATCTGGTCACTGCTCAAAAGCATGACCCCCTCCACCCTGCAGGCTCTGGAAGAGGCGCCGGCTCCCGACGTGACTACCGGCTGGCTGCGACTGGCGGCGCTGGTGAACGAGTTCGGCGCCCAGCCCAATCAGCTGGCACGCCAGCTCGCTGGCTGGAAGCAGGCCTTCCCGAACCACCCGGCCCAGAAAGACATGCCGGCGGGTCTGGGTGATCTGGCGACCAGCAACGTCAACACCCTGCAGCAGATCGCCGTGTTCCTGCCGCTCTCCGGCAATCTGGAACCGCAGGGCGCCGCCATCCGCAATGGCATGCTGATGTCTTACAAGGAGAATCAGGGCCAGTTCACCCTGAACTTCTACGACACCCAGACCAAGGCGATGGGCGAGCTCTACAAACAGGCGATTCAGGAAGGGGCCAACATGATCATCGGCCCGCTGCTCAAAGACCGGGTCGAGGAGCTGCTCAAGTCCAATCCGACCGTGCCGGTGCTGGCACTCAACGAGCTGGACAAGCCGATCGTCAATGACAACACCTTCTACTTCTCCCTTTCCGCCGCCGCCGATGCGGCGCAGGCCGCCCAGTACCTCTACGGTCAGGGCTATCGCAAGCCGCTGCTGATCGCCGCCCAGGGGCGGATCGGTTATGGCAGCATCAAGGCGTTCGAACAGGCCTGGGCCACCGTGAGCCAGGACAAGCCGGTCGTCGCCACCTTCGGCGCTCGCAACGAAGTGCAGGGCATGGTCAAGAACGCTCTGAGCGGTCGCTCCACCGCCCGGGCCGGCGAAGTGGTGCAGCTTGCTGACACGGCGCCGCGCAGTATCGACGTGGTCTATGTGGTCGCCAACAGCCTGGAGACCCGGATGATCAAGCCGTATGTGGACATCTCGGTCAATCCGATGGGCAGCTTGCCGATCTACAGCAGCTCTCGCAGCTATGACAGCGCCACCACCGAAGTGGCTTCTGAGCTCAACGGCATGCATATCTCCGACATGCCGCTGCTGCTGGGTGGTTACGAGAAGCAGCGCGAACAGATCGCCCTGCTCTGGCCGCAAACCCAGGGTGACCTGCTGCGCCTGTTCGCCCTGGGCTACGATGCCGTGGCGCTGGCGGAAAACCTGCAGCAGATGCGCAAGGTCAATGCCATGCAGCAGCCGGGCATGAGCGGCCAGCTGAGCGTGGATGCCAGCGGCAACATAGTGCGGGTACTGGACTGGGCCACCTACCAGAATGGCAAGCTGGTCAGTGACAGTGCCATGCCTCAGCTCGAGGGCGCTCCCCATGAAGGGTCTATTGGCACGGATGCACCAGCAGTGGCAGAACCTGTTCCCGTCAGCACCGAGCAAGGGACAGCACTTTGAGCAGCTAGCGGAACATTGGTTGCAGGCCCGCGGCCTGCAACCCGTGACCCGCAACTACCGCTGCCGGGGCGGCGAGATCGATCTAATCATGCGCCAGGGGGAGACCCTGGTGTTTGTCGAGGTCCGCTACCGCGCCCAGAACAGCCATGGCGGCGCCGCCGCTTCGGTCACTCGGCGCAAGCAGCACAAGATCGTGCTGGCAGCGCGCCACTATTTCAAGCAACATGCCATCAACGAGGCCAGCCAGGCCTGCCGATTCGATGTGATCGCGTTCGAGGGCGACCAGCCAGACTGGATCCAGAACGCATTTTAAGAGGACCCCATGACTGACCGCATCAAAGAGAACTACACCGAGAGCATCCAGACCAAGATAGCCGCCGCCGAGGCGCTGCCGGATGCCATCCATACCGCAGCCCAGATGCTGACCATCTGCCTGCTCAATGGCCACAAGGTGATGGCATGCGGCAACGGTCCTTCCGCAGCGCTGGCCCAGCTGTTCATCTCGGAATTGGTCAACTGCTACGAAACCGAGCGCCCTTCCCTGCCCGGCATGGCGCTGACCCCTGACATGGCCACCATCAGCGCCATCGCCACCGACCATGGTTTTGAAGAGGTGTATGCCAAGCAGATCCGGGCGCTCGGTCAGCCCGGCGATATCCTGGTGGTCATCACCACCACCGGCAACAGCCGCAGCCTGATCAAGGCCGCCGAGGCAGCCCTCTCCCGTGACATGACCATAGTGGTGCTGGGTGGCGGTGACGGCGGCGAGATCGCCGGTCTGCTCGGCCCCAACGACGTGGAGATCCGGGTGCCGTCGGCTCGTCGACCCCGCATTCTGGAAGTGAACCTGTTGACCCTGCACTGCCTGTGTGATCTCATCGACCAGACTCTTTTCCCGCAACAGGAAGATTGAAACCATGAACAAGCAAATGCTCCTGCTCGGCCTGCTGGCCGGCACCCTGCTGCTGCAAGGTTGCGCGGCCGTAGTGGTAGGCGGTGCAGCCGGCACCGCCAAAGCCTCCGGCGATCGCCGCACCCTGGGCGCCCAGTGGGATGATCAGGCTATCGAGCTGAAAGCGGCCAACCTGCTGGCTGACAACAAGCCGCTCAGCACGGCCAGCAAGATCAGCGTCTACAGCAACAACGGCCGCGTGCTGCTGGTCGGCCAGACACCTTCTGACGCTTACAAGCTCGAAGCTGGCAAGATAGTGGCCCGCATCGAGGGAGTACGCCATGTCTACAACGAATTGCGCCTCGGCCAGCCGGTCAGCATAGGGGTTCGCAGCAACGACTCCTGGATCACCTCCAAGGTGCGGGCAGACATGCTGGGCGCCAAGAATTTTGACAGTGCCAAGGTCAAGGTGGTCACCGAAAATGGCGAGGTATTCCTGATTGGCCTTGTGACCCGCCAGGAAGGGGATCACGCCGTCGAGATCGCCCGCCACGTCAGCGGCGTGAAGCGCGTGATCAAGGCCTTCGAGTTTGCCCAGAACTAGCACTGACTACCGACGCTCGGCATAAAAAACGCAGCCAGTTGGCTGCGTTTTTTTATTTGATGACCTTCAGGGTCGGACGACCGCTCGGACGCGGCGGTTCCGGCTCGGGTTCCACCGGCGCTTCGGCTTGCTCCAGCCAGAGGTCATAACCCGGCTCGGGCGGGAACAGGGTCCCCACGCCGTTTTCCCGGGCATGGATGGCCAATACGGCCGCCATGGGGATGTAAACCTGCTGGGAGACACCACCAAAACGGGCGCTGAAGCTGATGGCTTCATTGTCCATGTGGAACTGCCCTACCGCACGGGGGGCGATGTTCAACACTATCTGTCCATCCTGGACAAACTGCATCGGCACCATCACATGAGGGATGTTGACGTTGACCACCAGATGCGGGGTCAGGTCATTGTCCAGCAACCAGTCGAAGAACGCCCGCAGCAGGTACGGGCGACTGGGTGTCATTGTCGGTTCCATGCTCATACGCCGGCACGGATCTCGCGCTCGGCTTCAGTCAGAGAAGCCTGGAAAGACTCGCGCTCGAACAGACGAACCATGTAGGCCTTCAGCTCTTTGGCGCCACGACCGGTGAAGTCGATGCCGAGGCTCGGCAGACGCCACAGCAGCGGGGCCATGTAGCAATCGACCAGACCAAACTCTTCGCTCATGAAATAGGGCATTTCACCGAAGATCGGCGCGATGGCCAGCAGGTTGTCCCGCAGTTCGGCACGCGCCGCATCCACGTCGGTACCCGCCATGATCTTGTCGGCCAGAGAATACCAGTCCAGCTCGATACGATGCATCATCAGACGGCTGTTGCCGCGGGCCACAGGGTAGACCGGCATCAGGGGCGGGTGCGGGAAGCGCTCGTCCAGATACTCCATGATGATGCGTGAGGTGTACAACGCCAGCTCGCGATCGACCAGGGTCGGTACGGTGTTGTAGGGGTTCAGCTCGGCCAGCTCATCCGGCAGGTTGCTTGGGTCAACCTGGCAGATATCTACGCTAACACCCTTCTCCGCCAGGACAATGCGCACCTGATGGCTGAACATATCGTTGGCACCGGAAAACAGCGTCATTACCGAACGCTTATTGGCAGCTACAGCCATTGAACCCTCCCGTCATTAAAAAGCAGAAACGGCAATGAAGCCTCTTGGTCTTCATTGCCGTGCATTATATTACCCGGATCTGGTCGCTTAGTGAACGTCGCGCCAGAATTCCTTCTTCAACAGCACAGTGAAGATGAAGAAGATCACGATGAAGCCAAGTACCCAGAAGCCCATGCGTTCGCGCTCCTGTTGTACCGGTTCAGCCGAGTAGACCAAGAAGTTTACCAGATCCAGTACCGTCTGATCATACTCTTCGTTATTCATTTCACCGTTGCCGTCAGATTTGACACTGACAACCTGCTGCACTTCCACTCCGTCGACGGTGTGGGTCGCGAACTCGGCGCGGGGCGTGCCTTGCAGCGGCTCCAGCACATGGGGCATGCCCACGGACGGGAATACCACGTTGTTCACGCCAAACGGACGGGTCTCATCCACGTAGAAGGAGCGCAGGTAGGTGTAAATCCAGTCGGCACCACGTACCCGGGCAACCAGCGTCAGATCGGGGGGCGGAGCGCCAAACCATTTGGCCGCATCCTTGTCCGGCACCGAGTTTTCCATCAGATCGCCGATCTTGGCACCATTGACGATCAGGTTGGCCGCCATCAGATCTTCCGGAATACCAATGTCTGCCGCCACCCGGTTGTAACGCTGGTACTGGGTGCTGTGACAGCCAAAGCAGTAGTTCATGAAGGTGGCCGCACCACGCTGCAACGACGCCTTGTCGTTCAGGTCATAGTTGGCCTTGTCCAGGTGCACTGCCCCGGTGTTGGCAAACACCAGCGACGGCAGCAGGGTCAGCACTGCAAAAATTATTCTTTTCATTTAAATGTCACCCTCTCCGGCAGCGGCTTGGTGCTTTCATTCTTGCTGTAGAAGAACAACAGGATGAAGAACCCGAAATAACCCAGGGTACAGATCTGGGCGATCAGCGTCAGGGTCGGAGTCGATGGCAAGACGCCGAGCACCCCGAGAATGATGAAGCAGACCACGAACTGGGCGATGTTCAGCTTGTGCAGGGTACTGCGATAGCGCACCGAACGTACCTTGCAGCGATCCAGCCAGGGCAGCAGGAACAGCACTACGATGGAAAGCCCCATCATGATGACGCCCAGCAGCTTGTCAGGCACCGCCCGCAAAATGGCGTAGAAGGGGGTGAAGTACCACACAGGCGCAATGTGTGCCGGGGTCTTCAGACCATTGGCTACTTCAAAGTTCGGTTTCTCGAGGAAATAACCCCACATGTCCGGCTTGAAGAAGATGATGGCGCAGAACAGGAACAGGAAGCCTGCAACCCCGATCATGTCCTTGACGGTGAAGTAGGGGTGGAATGCCACCGCATCCAGCGGCCAGCCGTTCTCGTCCTTGTGCTTCTTGATGTCGATACCGTCCGGGTTGTTGGAACCCACTTCGTGCAACGCCAGGATGTGCATGGCAACCAGCATCACCAGTACCAGCGGCAGGGCGATGACGTGCAGTGCGAAGAAGCGGTTCAAGGTAGCGCCGGAGATGACGTAGTCACCGCGGATCCACAGGGTCAGATCGTCACCGATGACCGGAATGGCGCCAAACAGTGAGATGATGACCTGGGCCCCCCAGAACGACATCTGGCCCCACGGCAGCAGATAGCCCATGAAGGCTTCCGCCATCAGGCAGAGGAAGATCAGCATGCCGAAGATCCACAACAGCTCGCGCGGCTTCTGGTAGGAGCCGTAGATCATGCCGCGGAACATGTGCAGATAGACCACGATGAAGAAGGCGGATGCACCGGTGGAGTGCATGTAGCGCAGCAACCAGCCGTAGTCCACATCCCGCATGATGTACTCCACGGAGGCGAAGGCACCTTCGGCGGAGGGGTTGTAGTTCATGGTCAGCCAGATACCCGTGATGATCTGGTTGACCAGCACCAGCATGGCGAGCGAGCCAAAGAAGTACCAGAAGTTCAGGTTCTTGGGCGCCGGGTACTTGGCCATGTGGTCGTTGTACATGGCAGTGAGCGGAAAGCGGTAGTCAATCCAGCCCATCAGTTTGGCAAACATGGTCAGGCCTCCTTGCCATCGGCACCGACCAGGATGGTGGTGTCGCTAAGATATTTGTACGGCGGAATGACCAGGTTCAAGGGTGCTGGCACCCCCTGGAACACTCGACCAGCCATGTCAAACTTGGAGCCATGACAGGGGCAGAAGAAGCCTGAGGTCACGCCCTGTACCTGCTCGCCAAAGCTGTCCGGCAGATAGGAGGGGGAGCAGCCCAGATGAGTGCAGATACCGACGGCCACGAAGATCTCCGGCTTGATGGATCTGTAACCGTTGTGGGCATAGTCGGGTTGCTGGGGCTCGTCGGAAGCCGGATCGCGCAACTTGTCGTCGTGCGCGGCCAGGGCATCCAGCGTCTGTTTGGTGCGTTTCACCACCCAGACCGGCTTGCCTCGCCACTCAACACGGATGAGCTGGCCTGGTTCCAACTTACTGATATCCACTTCGACCGGAGCACCCGCCGCTTTGGCTTTGGCACTCGGGTTCCATGACTTAATAAACGGCACTGCGGTAAAAGCAGCTCCTACCCCACCAACGGCGACCGTTGACCAGGTAAGAAATCTGCGGCGACCGGTATCAACTGGCGCATTGCTCATCCAAAAACTCTCCCATGTGGACTCCGCACATTCTTATTGTGTCCCTGTTCCCCTTTCTTCCATGACAACAGCGGCGGAAGCGGAGTTACAATTGTCACAGAAAAACCGAGGGAATTTTAAAGAAAAGATAACAACTTGACAAGAAAGAGAAGCGAAGGTCAAAAACAATAAATACACAATTTTTTGTCTTTTGTGACGTGGTGTTAGCAATACCGTTGGTAATATTACCAATAAAAAAAGCCTGGCACATGGCCAGGCTTTTTTGACACTCGTGAGAGTGCGTACCAAAAGCGAATTAACGCTTGGAGTACTGCGGACGCTTACGAGCTTTGTGCAGACCGACTTTCTTACGCTCAACCTTACGGGCATCGCGAGTAACAAAGCCTGCTTTACGCAGTTCGGAACGCAGGGTTTCATCGTACTGCATCAGAGCACGAGTGATACCGTGGCGGATCGCACCAGCTTGACCGGAGATGCCACCACCGTTAACGGTGATGTACAGGTCCAGTTTCTCGGTCATCTCAACCAGTTCCAGCGGCTGACGAACTACCATGCGGGCAGTCGGACGGCCGAAGTACTGCTCCAGGGAGCGCTGGTTGATTACGATTTTACCGCTACCCGCTTTGATAAATACGCGAGCAGTGGAGCTTTTGCGACGGCCGGTACCGTAGTATTGATTTTCTGCCATTGTTGCCAGTTCCCGTTAGATATCCAGTACTTGAGGTTGCTGAGCAGCATGAGCGTGCTCGGCGCCTGCGTAAACTTTCAGCTTACGGAACATGGCACGGCCCAGCGGACCCTTCGGCAGCATGCCTTTGACGGCAGCTTCGATTACCATTTCCGGTTTACGCTGAATCAGCTTGTCGAAGCTGATGGACTTGATACCACCCGGGAAACCGGAGTGAGCATGGTACATTTTGTCGGTAAATTTCTTACCGGTTACGTGTACCTTCTCAGCGTTTACAACGATGATGTAATCACCGGTGTCAACGTGCGGAGTGTACTCAGCTTTGTGCTTACCACGCAGACGAGCAGCGATCTCGGTTGCGATACGACCCAGAGTTTTACCTTCTGCGTCCACAATGTACCAGTCACGTTTTACGGTTTCTGGCTTGGCAACGAAAGTTTTCATTAAGTTAAACCCAATTACCTGTTACAGACCCAATTGCTTATGGGGGCTCTCCCACAAACAACAAACGATGGCCTACCTGTACCCCTTCGAATACAAGTAAAGCTTAAAGTGTTGCTGTCTTATCGACAGCTGTAACGTGGGCCGGGCGATTATAAGTGAAGTTGCCTTAAATATCACCTGCTAATTTCACTGCCATGAAGCTAGCAAATGTCGCCCGGCCCTACCTGCCGCAGATGCCCATCCGACTGGCAGGCGCGGTATTGTGACTAAGGAAGGTGCACTCTGGCAAGGTATTCGTGCGATTGCATTTCCTGAAGCCGTGAAAGACAACGTTTGAACTCGAAATTCAGCAGCCCGTTGCCATAGAGTTCCTGCATGGGCACCGCCGCCGATATGATCAGCTTGACGTGCCGCTCATAGAACTCGTCCACCATGGCGATGAAGCGGCGCGCCGCGTCATCCGTGCCCGCCCCCATTGGCTGCACATTGGCCAGCAGGACGGTGTGAAACAGCCGGGCCAGCTCGATGTAATCGCCCTGTGAGCGGGGAGTACAGCAAAGTTGCTCAAACTCCATATAGAGCACACCTTCCCCCATCCCCAGCGACGCCAGTTGACGGTGATTGATCTCGACACTGCCCGCCCGGGCCTCTTCCAGCCCGGTTAACTGCCGAAAATAGCGATCCAGATTGGATTTTGCCTGCTGATCCAGCGGGAAATGATAAATCTCCGCCTGCTCCAACGTACGCAGGCGATAGTCGGTGCCGCCGTCCACGTTAAGTATCTCGCAATGGCGCTCGATGAGCGCGATCGCCGGTAGAAAACGGGCGCGCTGCAGACCATTTCGATACAAATCCTGCGGCGGTATGTTCGAGGTCGCCACCAGCACCACTCCATGGCCGAACAACTCCTGGAACAGAGTCCCCAGCAGCATGGCGTCGGTGATGTCGGAGACGAAAAACTCGTCGAAGCAGATGACGTCGGTTTCGCCGGCCAGCTTGCTGGCGATCAGCTTGAGCGGATCGGCCTGACCGGTCAGCCCCTTGAGCTCATCGTGCACCCGGTGCATGAAACGGTGGAAGTGAATGCGCAGCTTGCGCTCTCCCGGCAGGCTGTCGAAAAAAGTATCCATCAGCCAGGTCTTGCCTCTGCCCACTCCGCCCCACATATATAGACCCAGGATGGGCGTGCGGGGTTTCGGCTTTTGCAGCCAGCCCAGCAGGCCGCGGGATCTGGTCGGAGTCGGGGTTTGGCACAAATCCTGATAGAGTCGCTCCAGACGGGCCACTGCGATCGCCTGGGCGGGGTCGGCCACGAAGCCGGGGCGCTGCAAATCCTGCTGATACTTTTGCTGCGGGGTCATCCTGTCGATTGCCTTCAAGTCCCTGAATGAAGGACAAAATGGTATCACGCTCTCGGGGTGCACGGTATAGTGCCATCAAGGCGTAGCGGCCGCTTTGGCCGCATCAACCCACATTGATTTAGCTGTAACAAGGAGCATCTATGAGTCTGTTAAACGGGATCCTGCTGGCTGTCGCCGCCTTGATTATCGGTGTCATCATCGGCCGCTTCACAGTGCGCAGCCGGGATGCCGGCCGTCTGGAACAAGAACTGAAGAAGGCTCACAAGGAACTGGAAAGCTACCAGGGCCAGATCAATACCCACTTCGCCGACAGCGCAGCCCTGATGGAACAGCTGGCCGAGCAGTACCAGACCCTTTATCGCCATATGGCGGAGCAGAGCAAATTCCTGGCCAAGGCTCAGGAGCCGCTGTTCCGTGAAACCCTGCTCGACGAGAGCAGCGATGTCCCGGCCAATGAAGAACCGGGCGTACCACCCCGTGACTATGCAGGGGCCTCCGGTCTGCTCAAGCAGTCCAGTTAGTTCCCTGCGGAACTAATTGCGCGGTAGCGTGGTCAGACCTTGACGATTGCATTGCAACTTTTTCTGGGAGCTGTTTTTCATATGCGTAAACCTCTTTCTGTGCTCAGTGTGTTAGCCCTCAGTGTCGGTATCGCCATGTCTGCGGCCCCTGTACAGGCTGCACTGCCCTCTCTGCTGGCGAACAATCAGGAGATGCCGAGCCTGGCGCCGGTACTCGAGCAGGTCACTCCTGCCGTGGTCAACATTTCAGTCTCCGGCAAGAAGATCACCCGCCAGCGTCTGCCGGAACAGTTCCGTTTCTTCTTCGGCCCCAACATGCCCGACGAGCAGGTGAGCGAGCAGCCCTTCCAGGCACTCGGCTCCGGCGTCATCATCGATGCCAAGAAGGGCTACGTGATCACCAACGCCCACGTGGTGCACGAGGCGGACGAGATCAAGGTCAACCTGAAGGATGGTCGTGAATACGCCGCCAAGAAGATAGGCGAGGACAAGCAGTCCGACATCGCGCTGCTGCAAATCAAGGCCGAGGATCTGGTGCAGATCAAGTTTGCCGACTCCGACGAGCTGCGGGTCGGTGACTATGCGCTGGCCATCGGCAACCCGTTCGGCCTCGGCCAGACCGTCACCTCCGGCATCGTCAGCGCGCTCGGCCGCAGCGGCCTCAACATCGAAAATCTGGAAAACTTCATCCAGACCGATGCGGCCATCAACTCCGGCAACTCAGGTGGCGCCCTGCTCAACCTGCGCGGCGAGCTGATCGGCATCAACACCGCCATCCTGGGCCCGAACGGCGGCAACATCGGCATCGGCTTCGCCATTCCGTCCAACATGGTACGCGACCTGTCCGAGCAGATCGTGAAATACGGTGAAGTGCGCCGCGGCCAGCTGGGCATCACCGGCACCGAGCTCACCTCCGAAATCGCCAAGACCTTCGGCTACAACAAGAAGGATGGTGCCTTCGTCAACCAGGTCATGCCTGACTCCGCCGCCGCCAAGGCGGGCATCAAGGCCGGCGACATCATCATCAGCATCGATGGTAAAGCTATCCGCTCGTTTGGTGAACTGCGCGCCAAGATCGCCACCATGGGGGCTGACAAGCAGGTTGCCCTTGGCCTCATCCGCGATGGCAAGGAGCAGACCGTCAAGGTCACGCTGAAGAAGGCGGATGACAGCGAGATCCTGGCCAGCGCCCTGCACCCGGCCCTGGAAGGGGCCAAGCTGAGCACCACCGCCGAGCCGGTGACCGGCGTGGCCGTGGCCGACATCGATCCGCGCTCGCCTGCCGCCGCTTCCGGCCTGCAGAAGGGTGACATCATCATCGGGGTCAACCGCCTGCGCATCAACTCGTTGGAAGAGCTGAGCAAGGCATTGAAGAACAAGCCGGATGTGCTGGCGCTGAACATCCAGCGCGGGGAATCCTCCCTCTATCTGGTGATCCGTTAACTCCCTCTCACCCGCGGCCCTCGCCGCGGGTGATTTTTATCCACCGATAGTGTTATTCTCTGCGCGCTGTATGTACGGATGAGAATGACATGAAAATCCCCCCTCTAGTCAGTTACTTGGGCAAGTCTGTCGGCTTCGGTCTCACCGTGGCGGCTCTTCTGTTGCTGCTGTTTCCCAATTTCCGTGGCGGGGCCCAGCTACCCGGCCTCATCACCAATGCCCGTGAACTGAGTTTCTCCTACGCCGCCCACCGCGCCGGGCCGGCGGTCGTCAACATCTATACCCGCAGCTTCGCCCGCAACCAGGGCAATCAGGCCGAACTCAGACCGCAGGGGCTCGGCTCCGGCGTCATCATGAGCCAGCGTGGCCACGTGCTGACCAACTATCATGTCATCGCCGACGCGGACCAGATCATCGTTGCGCTGCAGGATGGGCGGGTATTCAGCGCCGAGCTGGTCGGCTCCGATCAGCTAACCGATCTGGCGGTGCTCTACATCGAGTCGGACAATCTGCCGGTGATCCCGCAGGATCCGGAGCGCCTGCCCGACGTGGGTGACGTGGTGCTCGCCATCGGCAACCCCTACAACGTCGGCCAGACCATCACCCAGGGCATCATCAGCGCTACCGGCCGCATCGGCCTCTCCAGCATGGGCCCGGACAGCAACGGCCGGCAGGATCTGCTGCAGACCGACGCCGCCATCAACGAGGGCAACTCGGGGGGCGCCCTGGTCAATGCCCGCGGCGATCTGGTGGGCATCAACACCGCAGCCTACCACCTCAACGGCAACCAGGAGAGCTACGGCATCAGCTTCGCCATCCCCTACAAGCTGGCCAAGCGCATCATGGATGAGCTGATCGCCAACGGCCGGGTGATCCGCGGCTACCTCGGCATCTCCAGCGTCGAGATCAACCCCATCGTCGCCCGCATGATGAACCTGGGCGATCTGCGCGGCCTGGTGGTGGAGAGCCTGGATCCCAACGGTCCGGCCACCAGAGGCGGGTTGAAGCGGGGCGACGTGCTGCTCAAGATCAACGGCGAGGCCATCAGCGGCGTACGTACCGCCATGGACAAGATCGTCGAGAGCCGGCCGGGCACCAAGCTCACCATCTCGGTGATCCGTGACGGCAAGCCGCTGGAGGTGGAGGTCACCATCGAAGAGGATCTGCGCTACCAGAACCGGGCCAGCGCGAGCGCCGCCACCGCCAGCTGATCCCGCCAACTCTCTTTGACAGGGGCGGTCAACCGCCCCTGTTTGCTTCTCCCACACTCCTCCATCCGTGAGGCGACTCACAGTTTCCAGCAAGCCTGCTCGTCCCGGCTCGACGGACCAAGTGCGCCCTCGATCACACAAAGTCGGCCCCGATAGCAGCCCTTTGCCCCTCCACCCCACAAAAATCACCGTTTTCAGCCCAGGCGTGCGGGAATTTCCGCTTCGAATCGGAAAAACCGTGCCTCCTCTCTCCTCTACTGCCGGCTTAGGGTAGCGCTATCCCTTCTGCCAGCCTTGGAGAGCAGACCTTGCACACAGAGACCCATGACCAGAACCTGACCCCGGACAGCCCGGCGTTGCTGCGCCAGACCGACCACACGCTGGCGCGCATCCACACCCTGCTCGGCGAGCAGGGCATCCGCCCCAACGAGGTACAGCGGCAGATGCTGGCCTCCCACGTCAAAGCCATGGTATGGCGCTCCTACAGCGGTGAATCGCTGCCGGAGGTGGATCTCAGCCTGTTCGAGGAGATCTCCCCCCTCTCCCTGCGTCTGGCCGAACAGGTCGTCGCCTGGCTGGACAAGCTGGCCTATGAAGAGGCCCATCTGCTGTCCGTCCATTTCGAAGTTGCCAAAGAAAACGAACTCAGCTCAGTGAAAGGAGAAAGCTAAATGACAGCCATCAAACTCGTGATCGGTGATCGACTCGGCAAGGGGCAGAAAGTGGGGGCAGGTGCGGAAACCGCCGGCGCCAGCGTGACCATCATCCCCGGCATGGCCGCCGACATGAAGCTCGGTGACGTGATGAACAAGGAGCAGGCGGATCTCGGCATCTCCTTCTGCGGCAGCGGCGGTGCCGGTGCCATCACGGCGCAGACCAAGTACGGCTACAAGTGCCGCTACGGCATGCGCTCCATCGAAGAGGGCGTGACCGCCATCAACGAAGGCTGCGTGGTGCTGGGCTTCGGCTTCATGGACAAGGAAGAGCTGGGTCAGAAGCTGATCGAAGCCTTCGCCAAGAAACACGGACGCGCCTGATGAAAGAGGACTTCACCACCCAGGTCATGGTCAGCGGCAAGGGGCCGACTCGCCAGCAGGCGTTCGCCGCCGCCCTCAGCCAGGTGCAGCCAACGCTGCTCAAGGACAACCCGCGGGTGATGCTGCGCATCGAGCCGCTCGAGGTGCAGGTGCTCAAGGCCGAAGAATCGGTCCGGGTGGAGAAGTTCCTATTCTTCTTCCTGCCGCGCCAGCGCCGCGAATTCCGGGTCCAGCTGGCGATCACGGTCAAGGTCACCAGCCTGGATGCCGAGCAAGTGGCGTTCACCCTGGTGTGACGCCGCCCGCGGGTACCACCCCACAAGAAGGATACGTTGGATGTTTCTAATCATATTTATCAAGTCACTCATCATCGGCGGCCTGGTCGGCGTCGGGGTGGGGGCCGGCGCGGCACGGATGTTCCACGCGCCGACCGTACAGGGCATGGGAGCCTTCCGTACCCTGGGAGAGCTCAACTCCTGTGAAGGGGACCCCGCCTCCCACTTCTCGTTTGGTCTGGGCTTCTTCTTCAACGCCTGGGCCTCCACCGTGGCGGCCGGCGCCTTCACCCAGGATGTGGATCATCGCATCATTCCGCACTGGGCAACGGCGGCACTGCTGTTCAAGAACCGGGATCTCGCCACCACCCTGCACGACCCGAAGAAGATGGCCATCGCCGGCGGCATCATAGGTGCCATCGTGGTCGCCTTCCTCAACAGCACGGCCGCCGCCGTACCGGCCGCATTGCAGGTCACCGCGGTCAAGGTGCTGGTACCGGCCGCCAACCTGCTGGTCAACACCGTCATGCCGGTGATCTTCTGGCTGGCCGCCATCGAGGCGGGCAAGAAGTCCGGTTTCTGGGCCACCATCTTCGGCGGTCTGGCCCAGCTCATCATGGGCAACGCGGTACCGGGCCTGGTGCTCGGCATCCTGATCGGCAAGGGCGTGGAAGAGAGTGGTTGGAACCATGTCACCAAGGTGATGATGGCGGCCATCGTCCTGCTGTTCGTGCTGAGCGGCTTCTTCCGCGGCTTCGACATGAAACTCATCGAGTCCTTCCATCTGGGGGTTCCCCTGTGGCTGGAAAACGTCCATAACCTGCTGAGCGGCAAATAAGGGGTCACACCGTGGATGAGAAACTGAAAAACAACTTCTGGTACGCCGACTGGTCCTTCCCCATCTTTGTCGGCCTGCTCTCGGCCGGGGTCTTTGCCGGTACCCACATGTTCTATCTGTACGGGGTCGGCGCCTTCAACGAGGTGGCCTTCGTCGCCATGCTCAAGGCCGGCATGGACACCGGTGCCTATGGTGCGGTGGCGGCTTTCGGCGCCAGCTTCCTGTTTGCCCGCATCATCGAGGGCTCCCTGGTGGGGATCCTGGATATCGGCGGCGCCATCCAGACCGGGGTCGGCCTCGGCGTGCCCGCCCTGCTGCTGGGGGCCGGCATCGTCTATCCGGTGGAGAACTTCGGTGCCTCCCTGGCAACCGGCATGGGGATTGGTCTGGCCATCGGCTACGTGATCATCCTGGCACGCAAGTTCACCATCAATCAGAGCAACTCCACCTACGGCGCCGACGTCATGATGGGGGCTGGCAACAGCTCGGGCCGCTTCCTCGGCCCCTTAATCATCCTCTCCGCCATGGGCGCCTCGATTCCGATCGGCATCGGCTCTCTGCTGGGTGCGCTGCTGTTCTACGTGTGGGGCAAGCCCATCACCGGCGGTGCCATCCTGGGGGCCATGCTACTCGGCACCTTCTTCCCGGTTGCGCTTGCATAACCATCCGCCGCCCTGCGGGGCGGCGCTCGAGAGGCCATCTAGCATGTACGACATCATCATCAAAGCGGGGCGCCAGGGAGATGGCCTGCTCGTCGATATCGCCATCAGGGAGGGCAAGATAGCCGCCATCGGTACCCTGCCGGAGATGGCAGCAGCGCAGCAGATCCTGGATCTCGGCGGCCGGGTGCATGTGAGCGCCGGCTGGATCGACGGCCACACCCACTGCTACCCCGCCTCCCCCATCTATCACGATGAGCCGGACAAGGTGGGCGTGGAATCCGGCGTCACCACCGTCATCGACGCCGGCAGTACCGGGGCCGACGACGTGGATGACTTCCAGCGTCTCGCCGCCGGCTGCAAGACCCGGGTGCATGCCCTGCTCAACATCTCCCGCATCGGCCTGCTGCGCCAGAACGAGCTGGCCGACAGCCGGGACCTCGATATGGATCTCGCCTCGGCGGCCATTGCCCGCCACCCCGGCTTCATCGTCGGCATCAAGGCGCGGATGAGCGGCAGCGTGGTGGGTGAGAACGGCCTGCAGCCGCTGCGCATGGCCAAGGCACTGCAACAGGCCCACGGCCGGCTGCCGCTGATGGTACACGTGGGCAACACGCCGCCGGATCTGGACGAGATTGTCGCCCTGCTGGGCGATGGCGATCTGCTGACCCACTGCTTCAACGGCAAGCCCAACCGCATCCTGACCCCGGCCGGTGAACTGCGCCAGGCGGTGCGTGAGGCGATGCAACGGGGACTCTTGCTCGACATCGGTCACGGCGGCGCCAGCTTCAGCTTCGAGGTGGCGGAGCTGGCCATTGCCCAGGGGATCCTGCCCCGTACCATCAGCTCGGATATCTACTGCAAGAACCGCATCAAGGGGCCGGTCTACAGCCTGGCCCACGTGATGTCGAAGTTTCTCGCCATCGGCATGACCCTGGAGCAGGTGCTGGCCTGCGTCACCCAACATGCCGCCGATGCCCTGCGCCTGTCCGGCAAGGGGCGAC
Source organism: Aeromonas sp. QDB39 (assembly GCF_027707585.1). NCBI lineage: Bacteria > Pseudomonadati > Pseudomonadota > Gammaproteobacteria > Aeromonadales > Aeromonadaceae > Aeromonas > Aeromonas sp. QDB39. The sequence continues at coordinate 100,891 of NZ_JAPCIV010000012.1, forward strand.
TCGAGGTGGGCGCCGATGCCGACCTGACCCTGTTCGAGGTGAGCAGCGGCCCCACCCTCTTTACAGATACCGAAGCCGGCGCCCGCAATGGCGATCGGCAGTTGCTGCCCCTCGCCGCCCTGGTCGGTGGCGAACTGGTTCTGACTCACTATGGGAAATCACACCATGCCTTCTGTGTATGAGAAATATCAGCTCAAACCGGTGATCAACGCCTCCGGGCGCATGACCATTCTCGGCGTCTCCACCCCCGAGCAGGAGGTGGTCGACGCGGTCAACTTCGGCCTCGGCCACTACTTCGAGGTGAAGGATCTGGTCAACAAGACCGGCGCCTACCTGGCCGGCTTGCTGGACGTGGAAGATGCGGTGGTGGTCTCCTGCGCCAGCGCCGGCATCGCCCAGTCGGTGGCCGCAGTGATAGTGCGCGGCGACCCCTACCGCCTCGAGCAGTTGCACGCCCATGCCCACGATGTGCCGAGCGAAATCGTGTTGCCCAAGGGACACAACGTCAACTTCGGCGCCCCGGTCGGCACCATGGTCAACCTGGGTGGCGGCAAGGTGGTGGAGGCCGGCTACGCCAACGAGTGCTCTGCCGCCCAGCTGGCCGCCGCCATCAATGCCAGCACAGCTGCCATCCTCTACATCAAGTCCCACCACTGCGTGCAGAAGAGCATTCTGTCGGTGGCCGAGGCAGCCGAGGTGGCCAAGGCCCACGGGCTCCCGCTCATCGTCGATGCGGCGGCCGAGGAAGATCTGCGTCTCTACTACAACCTGGGGGCCGATCTGGTCATCTACAGCGGCGCCAAGGCCATCGAAGGGCCCACCAGCGGGCTGGTACTTGGCAAGCGCCAGTACGTGGAGTGGGTCAAGCAGCAGGCCAACGGCATCGGTCGCGCCATGAAGGTGGGTAAGGAGGGGCTCCTCGGCCTCACCCACGCCATCGAGCGCTATCTGGCCAAGGAGAAGGAGAGCGGCGCCGCCATGGTCGCCAAGATGACCCCCTTCATCGAGCGCCTCAACCAGCTACCCGGCGTCAGCGCCAAGGTGGTGTGGGACAGCGCGGGGCGCGACATCGCCCGCACCGATATCGCCTTCGACCACCAGCAGATCGGCATGACTACAGTGCAGGTCGTCGCCCGTCTGCAACAAGGCACGCCTGCCATCTACTGCCGCGGCTACAAGGCCAACGAGGGGCACCTCGAGATAGACGTGCGCAGCGTCACCCTGCCCCAGCTCGACCAGATCCACTCCGCCATTGCCCACCTCGTTCAGGAGAACAACTGATGTCTTTGACTCCCAATTACTACCGCGATCGGGTCTGCCTCAACGTGCTGGCCGGCTCCCGACAGAATGCCGTCGACATTTATGAGGCCGCCCAGGGCCATGTGCTGGTCGGCGTGCTCTCCAAAAACTACCCGGATGTGCCCTCCGCGGTGGCCGACATGCAGGCTTACGCCAAGCTTATCGACAATGCCCTCTCCATCGGGCTGGGGGCCGGCGATCCGCGCCAGTCCGCCATGGTGGCCGAGCTGGCTCGCCAGCTGCAGCCCCAGCACGTCAATCAGGTGTTCACCGGCGTCGGCGCCAGCCGGGCGCTGCTCGGCCAGTCTGACACCCTCGTCAATGGCCTTGTCTCCCCCACCGGCACGCCGGGGATGGTGAAGATCTCCACCGGCCCACTGAGTAGCCAGCAGCCCGACGGCATCGTCCCCATCGACACCGCCATCGCCCTGCTCAAGGACATGGGCGGCAGCTCGGTCAAGTTCTTCCCCATGGGCGGACTGGCCTGCCGCGCCGAATATCAGGCGGTGGCCGAGGCCTGTGCTCGCCACGGCTTCTGGCTGGAGCCCACCGGCGGCATCGATCTCGACAACTTTGAGGAGATAGTGCGGATTGCGCTGGATGCCGGGGTCGAGAAGGTGATTCCCCACATCTACAGCTCCATCATCGACAGTGCGAGCGGTCAGACCCGTCCCGAGGACGTGCGTACCCTGCTGACCACGGTGAAGCGGCTGCTGGCCTGACAGCCCTCAGGCACCGGTCCGATCACTGACTGGTGCCTGGCTTGTTAATGACTCGCTTGTTAACATCGATTTTTCATTCCGCGACAGGAGTCCGTTCCCCCCTCATGATCAAGCTGCCCCACCCCAGACTCCATCAACTGCTCACCCTGCTCCACGCCGAACCGCTGCCGCAGGAGGAGCTGGCCCGCCGCCTCAATGTCTCCACCCGCACCGTGCGCACCGACGTGGCGACCCTGAACGAGATCATCGCCACCCGGGGCGCCCACCTGATCCACCAGCGCGGCAGCGGCTATCAGCTCAAGATCTACAATCAGGAGCTGTTCGAGGTACTACTGGCGGCCCAGGAGCAGGAGAGCGGGCTGCCCCGCACCAGCCGCGAGCGGGTGCTGCACCTGCAGATCCTGCTGTTGACGGTAGAGCAGGGCATCAAGCTCGACGAGCTGGCGGACACCTGGTATCTGAGCCGGGCGGCACTGCAGGGGGACATGGCGGAAGTACGGGAGCGGCTCGCCCACTTCGGACTCACCATCGACAGCAAACCCAGACAGGGGATGCGGATCCAGGGGGGCGAGACGGCCATCCGCGCCTGCCTCACCCAGCTGCTCTATCAGGAGCTGCTGCACAGCAACCCGCTGCAGAGCCTGCTGCCCAACCTCTGTCCCAGCAAGACGCTGGAGGTAGTGGGCAATCACATCCACGAGCAGCTCGGCCGTCATCAGCTGCGCCTGGCCGATGAGAGCCTGCAGCAGCTCGCCATCTACTGCGCCGTCGCCCTGCTGCGCCAGGCGGCCGGCCACGAGCTGCACCAATTCACCTGCGAGGATCTCACGGCACCTCTGCTGGCGGTCGCGCGCGACATCTATGGCGAGCTGCCGACCCTGACCCCGCCGGGGGAGGAGGAGATAGCCTGCCTCGCCATCCAGATCCAGGCCCGCCTCACCGCCGATGCCCCCCAGCTCAGCCCGGCCATGGCGGCCGAGAGCGAACAGCTGGTGGAGCATCTGCTGGCCTACATTCACCAGCACTACCCCTATGACCTGCGCGGCGATCTGCAACTACGGGCCGACCTGCAGACCCACATCAGCGCCATGCTGCTGCGGGTCAAATACCAGATCGGCAGCCACAATCCGCTGGCGGACCACATCAAGCAGTACTACCCCCTCGCCTACGACATCACGCTGGCGGCTATCTCGGAGTGGATCAGGCAGACTCCCTATCGGCTGACCCACCACGAGATAGGCTATCTGGTGATCCACATCGGGGTCGGGCTGGAGCGCCACTACGACATCGGTTACACCCGCCGCCCCCAGGCGCTGCTGCTGTGCGATGCAGGCAACGCCACCTTTCGGGTGCTGGAGGCCCGCATCAAGCGGGAGTATCCCCAGTTGCAGCTGACCATGCTGGAGTCGGTGCGGGATTACGAAGGGCTGGCGCGGATCGAGCAGGACTTCGTCATCAGCACCGTCAAGGCCGGCGAGAAGAACGTGCCCGTGGTGCAGGTCGCCCCCTTCCCGACCCAGTACCAGCTGGAGCAGCTCGGCAAGCTGGTGCTGGTCGATCGCACCCGCCCCTACCTGCTCGACAAGTACTTCGATGCCGACCACTTCATGGTGGCTACCGAACCGCTCAGCCAGGCGGCGCTGTTTGATCGCATCTGCAGTCAGCTGGAGGCGGAGGATCTGGTGGAGAGCGGCTTTCGGGGATCGTTGCAGGAGCGGGAGCGGATCGTCTCCACCATGCTGGGGGACGGCATCGCTCTGCCCCACTCCCTCGGCCTGCTGGCGCGCCGCACCCTGGTCTATACCGTGCTGGCCCCGCAGGGGATCGACTGGGGCAACGGCGAGAGCGCCACCCTCGTCTTCGTGCTGGCCATCGCCAAGGCCGACTACGAAGAGGCCATGGGGCTCTACGACCTGTTCCTGGCGCTGATGAACGAAAAAGCCAGCAGGAATCTGCTGGCTTGTCGGGATTTTGCCGCCTTCAAGGCGCTGGCACGCAGCGCACCTTGAGCATGCCGAGGTGCGTTACTCCTCGTTGAAGCCCGAGGTGAACAGCGCCACCACGGCGGCCAGGGCCTCCACTTCCTCGGGCCCCTCCACCTGGACTTCCACCTGCTTGCCCTGGGCGGAGTCCAGCATCAGCAAGCCGATCACGCTGTCCGCGTCGGCCTCGACCCCCTCTTCGTTGCGCAGCAACACGTGGGCATCGAACCCCTGCACCAGCTCGAACAGCATCATGGCCGGTCTGGCATGCATGCCCAGTTTGTTTTTCACTTCCACCGAGGCTGAGACGGTCATCTGATCTTCCTATTGGTCCATCAAAATTGCGGCGCACTCTTGTCGAGGGTGCGGTGGCGGATCTGGACGTTCTTGCCCAGCAGGCGGAAAGCGCCGGCCAGCTGCTCGGCAATGAACACCGATCTGTGCTGGCCACCGGTGCAACCGATGCCGACTGTCACATAGCTGCGATTGTTGCGCTCCAGGTGAGGCAACCAGGTCGCCAGCATGTTCTCGATCTGCAGGATGAACTGCATCACGTCGGGCTGGCTGGAGAGGTAGCGTGCCACCGGCTCATCCTTGCCGGTGAAGGGCTTGAGTTCGGGGATCCAGTGCGGATTGGGCAGGAAGCGGGCGTCGAACACGAAGTCGGCATCCTTGGGAATACCGTACTTGAAGCCGAACGACTCGAACACCAGCACCAGCTCGTTCTCCTTCTTGCCGAGCACCCGGGTCTTGATGAGCTCGCTCAGGTCGTGAATGCTGAGGTTGGTGGTATCGATGCGCAGGTCGGCCGTCGAGGAGAGCGGCGCCAGCAGGTGGGTCTCTTCCCGAATCGCCTCGTCCAGCGACAACTGATTGCGTGACAAGGGGTGCAGCCGGCGGCTCTCGCCGTAGCGCTTGAGCAGGGTGGAGTTTTCCGCATCGAAGAAGAAGCTCGAGAACTCCACCCGCCCCTCGTTGCGAACCTGGGCCAACAGGGTTTCCAGCTTGTCTGGGCTCGCCGGCAGGTTGCGCACGTCGATGCTGACCGCCAGCTTGTCATACTGGCTCTCGACCGAGACGATCAGCTGGGGCAGCAGGTTGACCGGCAGGTTATCCACGCAGTAATAACCGAGATCCTCCAGCACACGCAGGGCAACTGTCTTGCCCGAGCCGGAGCGCCCACTCACCACTATTAATTGCATCTTGTTCCCTCACCGCTTGGCGTCATTGCAAGGGCCTGCATCTCAGGCCGATGTCATGATCTGATAGAGTTCTTCGTCGCTGGTTGCCTGGCGCAACTGGCGGCATACCGCCTTGTCGCCCAGTTTGGATGCCATCAGGGAAAGGGTCTTGAGGTGCTGCTTGCACTCGCTTTCCGGCACCAGCAGGGCGAACAGCAGGTCAACCGGTTGATTGTCGATGGAATCGAAGGGGATCGGCTCTGCGAAGGTCATCAGGATGGCGGTCGGCGGAAACTCGTCGCCGATCCGGCCGTGGGGAATGGCGATACCGGCACCGATCCCGGTACTGCCCATTTTTTCTCGCGCCAGCAGGCACTCGAAGAGCACCTGACGAGAGGTCCCCAGACGCTCAGCGGCTAACTCGCTGATGATCTCCAGGGCGCGTTTCTTGCTGGTACAAGGGACCGCACTTTTGGTGCAGTCCCGACTCAGTATGTGTTCAAGTTGCATGGTTATTTTTGATTTAACTTATCTTTGTGCTTGATGATCTGCCGATCCAGCTTGTCCAGCAGGGTATCAATCGCAGCGTACATGTCGGCATGCTGCGAATTGGCGAACACCTCACCCCCGCTGACATGCAGCTTGGCTTCGGCGATCTGGTTCAGTTTTTCTACGCTCAACACCACATGAACATTGTTGATGTGGTCAAAGTGACGCTCGAGTTTGGCAAATTTGTTGTTCACATAATCACGCAGAGCTTCGGTGATCTCGACATGGTGTCCGGTCAGGTTAATTTGCATAACGTCTTCCTTTTGTTTTGCCTAAACCAGGCGTTTGCGCTGATTGGATGGCGGGATCAACAAGGATTCACGGTACTTTGCGATCGTGCGTCTCGCCACCATAATACCCTGTTCGGCCAGCAAATCCGCGATCTTGCTATCACTTAGCGGCTTAGCGGGATTCTCCGCCGTGACCAGCTTCTTGATGAGCGCGCGAATTGCGGTCGATGAGCACTCTCCTCCTCCCTCCGTGTTGACATGACTGGAGAAAAAAAACTTCAGTTCGAAGATGCCGCGCGGCGTGTGCATGTACTTCTGGGTCGTGACCCGCGAGATGGTCGACTCGTGCATCTCCACCGCTTCGGCGATGTCGTTGAGCACCATGGGTTTCATGGCCTCTTCACCGTATTCAAAAAAGCCCTGCTGCTGCTCGACGATACAGCTGGCCACCTTGAGCAAGGTGTCGTTGCGGCTCTCCAGGCTCTTGATGAACCACTTGGCTTCCTGCAGGTGGGAGCGGATGAACTGGGTATCCTGGCTGGTGCGAGCCTGACGGGCCATGGCGGCATAGGTCTCGTTGACCCGGATGCGCGGGGCCGAGTCCGGATTGAGCTCGACCACCCACTTGTTGCCCTTCTTGACCACGGAAACATCCGGGATCACGTACTGGGATTCGCTCTGAATGACGCCGTTGCCGGGTCTCGGCTCCAGCTGCTGGATCAAATCCAGCACCTCCTTGAGGTCGCTCTCCTTGAGCCGGGTCTTGCGCGCCAGGGTGCGGTAGTCGCGATTGCCGAGCAAGTCCATGTGCTCGAGAATCACCTCCTTGGCCTCGTTGAGCCAAGGCAGGTCCGGGGAGTATTGGCCCAGCTGGATCAGCAGGCACTCCTGCACCGAGCGGGCGGCGATGCCGACCGGATCGAAATGTTGCACCCGCTTGAGCACCGCCTCCACTTCATCGAGCTCCACCTCGACATCCTCGCTGCTTACCGCAGTCTGGATATCTTCCAGCGACACCGTCAGGTAACCGGATTCGTCGATGGCGTCGATAATGGCGAGGGCGATGGCGGCATCCACGTCGCTGAATGGGGTCAGGCGCATCTGCCACAGCAGATAATCCTGCAGGTTTTCGGTGGTTTCGCCCTGATAGATGCTGTCTTCGCCGTCGTGGTTCGGGCCCGCGCTCTGGGCCGTGCCAGCCGAGTAGACCTCTTCCCAGGTGGTATCTACCGGCAGTTCGTCCGGCATGTTGTCCTGGGACATGGCATCGCTGGAGTCGAGTTGGCTGGCATCGACCGGCTCTTCCGGGCTGGTCTCCTGCACATCATTTTCTTCTTGCTCCAGCAAGGGGTTGTTGTCGAGCGCTTGCTGAATTTCCTGCTGGAGTTCCAGAGTGGAGAGCTGGAGCAGACGAATCGCTTGTTGTAATTGCGGCGTCATGGTCAGGGACTGGCCGAGACGCAACTGTAATGTCGGCTTCATCTACGTCGGGATATCCTTATGTTCAGCGAGGCAGTCGTCACAGGAAATGAAGAGATGCCCCCTTACTATAGACTGAATTGATCGCCCAAATAGACGCGCTTGACCTGTTCGTCGGCCAGTATGTCGGCCGGTGCACCTTCGGCAATCATCTTGCCGTGGCTGACGATATAGGCCTTCTCACATACGTCCAGAGTCTCTCTGACGTTGTGGTCGGTGATCAAGACGCCCAGGCCTCTATCTTTGAGATGCTGGATGATCTTCTTGATGTCTATCACAGAAATGGGGTCGACCCCGGCAAAGGGTTCATCCAGCAGGATAAAACGCGGCTCGGCAGCCAGTGCCCTAGCGATCTCGACCCGGCGCCGCTCCCCGCCCGACAGGCTCTGCCCCAGGCTGTCACGGATATGGGTGATGTTGAACTCTTCCAGCAGTTGCTGGACCTTGTCCTCCCGCTCTTCGCGGCTCAACCCCTTGCGGGTCTGCATGACCCCCATCAGGTTGTCGAACACCGACAGGCGACGGAAGATGGAGGCCTCCTGCGGCAGATAGCCGATACCGTTGCGGGCACGGATATGCATGGGTTGCAGGCTGATGTCCTGATCATCGATGGTGATGAGGCCGGCATCGCTCTGCACCAGCCCCACAATCATGTAGAAGGAGGTGGTCTTGCCGGCGCCGTTCGGACCTAATAGCCCGACAATCTGGCCGGTCCCCACTTCCAGGCTCACATCGCTCACTACCATGCGGCGCTTGTAACTTTTTTGCAGGCCGGCTGCTTTCAACACTGCCATGGTTTATTTTCCCTGCTTCTTCTGATCGGCCGGCTTGTCGAAATTCTCTACCTGATCCGGCAGGAACACCGTCTTGACCCGCTGGTTCGGGGTCTTGCTCTCGGCAATCATCTTCTGTTTGACGATGTCGTAACGGATCAGGTCGCCATTGACCTGGCTGTCTTCCTGCTTGAGCTGACCGTTGCCGGTGATGGTCACCAAGCGGTTCTTCAGCTCATAGCGGATGCTGTTGCCATGGGCATTGACCGGCTTGCCGTTGTCCAGGATCTGGAAGAAGGTGGCAGGCTTGCCATAAGCCGTCATCACCTCGGCACCCTTCTCGCCGGAGCGGATCACCACCACCTTGTCCGCCTTGATCTTGATGGTGCCCTGAGTGATGGTCACATCCTGCTCGAAGGTGATGCGGTTGTCCTGCATCTCGGCCACCTGCTTGACCGCATCCACATAGACCTTCTCGGCAAAGTCGGACTCTTTGGCGCTCACGGTGCCGCACAGCAGCAGGGCCGCGAGGGCCAGATTAGCGTTTTTCATTGAAATAGATGGCATGGCCCTGATCCAGTAATTCAAAATATTTGCGTTCCAGATGACCCTTCAGGCCGACGCCCTCGGTCTGGAAATCCTTACCCACTATGCTGACCTGCTGATTGCTTCTCACGTTCTGGGTCACCAGATCCAGCTCCAGATAGGGGGTATCCAGCGTGGAGATGAAAGAGGTGGGCAGCAAGCCGTCCAGATGCACCTTGTCCCGCAGGATCACGTTGTCATCGGTGTTGAGCACGCCGGTGTCGGCAGTGACCTTCCACTCGGGCTCCCCCTGCTTGTCGAACATGTAGACCACCGGCTTGTCAAAGGTGGCCTGCTCGAGGATCTGGTAGTACTCCGCATAGCGGGACTCCAGCCGCTCGGTGCGACGCCCCTCGACATCGAAGCGGGTCGTCACCAGATTCTTGGCGGTGAAGTCCGGCTGATAATTCTCCACCTTGGTGGTCGGCTCCGGCGCCAGTTCGATGTCGCCGAGCTGCCAAGCGGCCAGCGCAACCAGGAACAGCAGGGCGAACAACAGGGTCTGTCTGCTCATACCGAGGCCTCTGGCTGATAGTCACCCAGCCCCTGGGCCTGCAAAATGAGATCGCACACCTCGCGCACCGCGCCAACACCGCCGGCCAGCCGGGTCACCATGTCAGCCCGCGCCAGCACCAGCGGATGGGCATCGGCCACGGCGATGCCGAGGCCACAGGCCTGCATCACCGGCAGATCGATGGTGTCATCGCCGATATAGGCCGCCTGCTCGGGGGTCAGTGCCAGCTTGGCCAGCAGCGCTTCGAAGTGGGGCAGCTTCTGATCTGCCCCCTGTACCAGGTGCTGCACCCCCAGGCTCTTCATCCGATCGCTGACGATGCGGGAGTTGCGCCCGGTGATGATGGCAATCTCGACCCCGGCGTTGAGCAGCGCTCGCATGCCGGCACCGTCGCGGGTACAGAAGGTCTTCAGCTCTTCGCCGTCATTTCCCATGTAGATGAGGCCATTGGAGAGCACCCCGTCCACATCGCACACCAGCAGGCGGATCTGCGCCGCCTTCTCAAACTGGCTGCGCGTCACCGGACCATAGAGGGTCGGTACGTTTTGCATCAAATTACTCCGGCTTTCAGCAGGTCATGCATGTTGAAGGCACCCAGCGGGCGCTTGTCGCCATCCACAACCAGTAATCCGTTGATCTTTCTGGTTTCCATCAGTTTGACGGCCTCGGCTGCCATCATCTCTGGTCCCACGGTAACACAGTTGACCGTCATCACGCGGCTGATCGGGGTGTGGTGGATATCCACCTGCAGGTCCAGAATGCGGCGCAGGTCGCCGTCGGTGAACAGACCGGCCAGACGGCCATCGGCATCGGCCACGGCCGTCATGCCAAGCCCCTTGCGGCTCACTTCCAGCAGTGCCTGGCTGATGGTGGCATCTATCCCCACCTGGGGCAACAGCTCACCGCTGTGCATCAGATCACCAACCCGCAGCAGCAGTCGCTTGCCAAGGGAACCGCCCGGATGAGAGAGGGCGAAATCATCGGCGGTAAAGCCACGGGCTTCCAGCAAGGCCACTGCCAGCGCATCGCCCATCACCAGGGTCGCGGTGGTACTGGAGGTGGGTGCCAGCCCCAGCGGGCAGGCTTCTTTCTCTACCTTAATGCACAGGTGCACGTTCGCTTCTTTCGCCATGGTGGAGGCCGGGTTGCCGGTCATGCAGATGAGCGGGATGCCGCGGCGCTTGAGCACCGGCAGCAAGGCCAGGATCTCGTCGCTCTCACCGGAGTTGGAGATGGCGATGATGAGATCGCCGCCGGAGATCATCCCCAGATCGCCGTGGCTGGCTTCACCCGGATGGAGGAAGAAGGCGGGAGTGCCGGTGCTGGCCAAGGTAGCCGCAATCTTGCTTCCGACATGACCTGACTTGCCCATGCCGGTGACCACTATCTTGCCACTGCAACGCAGTATCATCTCGCACGCCTGATCGAAGGCATCGTTCAGGTACTGGTAGAGTCCATCAATCGCTTGTTTCTCGATGTCCAGCACGGTACGGGCGCTGCGACGAAAATCGAACAGTTCAGACACTTTTTCAGACTTTACAGACATAAAGGCACAGCTCCGGGCTGAAATTTGCTGCGGGATTATAAAAAAGTCTGTCGAGATAAGCGAATCGGATACTTCCCGACCCGAAAAGAGAGACAATTGGTTACAAAAAACTGTCGCGCGTCTGGACAGGCAGGCTGTTCAATAGTTGTTCCTTGCTGTTGCTTAGACCTAGACTAGCCCATAAAATTCGCTCTTCATTTACACCGGATGGACAATTGTTTGAACGATGACCTGATCACCATCTCCGACCTGACCTTCAGTCACGGAGATCGGCTGTTATACGACGGGATAAACCTGACCATTCCCCGTGGCAAGGTCACTGCGGTCATGGGCCCCAGCGGCATCGGCAAGACCACCTTGCTGCGGTTGATCGGCGGCCAGCTCAAGCCCGAATCCGGTCATATCCTGTTTGACGGGGAAGATATCCCCACCCTCTCTCGCTCGCGCCTGTACGAGGTGCGCAAGCGGATGAGCATGCTGTTCCAGAGCGGCGCCCTGTTTACCGGCATGACTGTGTACGACAACGTGGCCTTCCCGCTGCGTGAGCACTCCGGCCTGCCCGAGGAGCTGATCCACACCATCGTCATGATGAAGCTGCAGGCGGTGGGCCTGCGCGGCGCGGCAAGACTGATGCCGTCCGAGCTCTCCGGCGGCATGGCCCGGCGCGCGGCGCTGGCCCGTTCCATCGCGCTGGATCCGGACCTCATCATGTATGACGAGCCGTTCGTCGGCCAGGATCCCATCACCATGGCGGTGCTGGTGAAGCTCATCAAGGATATGAACGATGCCCTCGGCATCACCTCCGTCATCGTCACCCATGACGTGAAAGAGGTGCTCAGCATTGCCGACTACGCCTATATCATCGCCAACCGCAAGGTGGTGGCGCACGGCACGCCGGCACAGCTGCGCGAGGAGCACAATCCCGAGGTCGAGCAGTTCCTGAAAGGATTGCCCGACGGTCCTGTTCCGTTTCATTTTCCGGCAGGCGACCTGCTACAGGATCTCTGATGTTGACAAGCCAGGTAAGCAAACTGGGGCGAAGCGGGGTGCGATTCATCAGCGCCATCGGCCGCGCCACCATCATGTTGTTTCACGCGTTGGCGGGCAAACCTGCGCCGCGCAAGCACTTCCCGCTGCTGGTGCAGCAGTTGTATGTGGTCGGGGTGCAGTCGGTCGCCATCATTCTGGTGTCGGGCCTGTTCATCGGCATGGTGCTCTCGTTGCAGGGCTACAACGTACTGAAGGACTTCGGTGCCGAGCAGAGTCTGGGGCCGCTGGTCTCCCTCTCTCTGCTGCGGGAGCTGGGCCCCGTGGTGACCGCGCTGCTGTTTGCCGGCCGCGCCGGCTCGGCCCTCACCGCCGAAATTGGCCTGATGAAGGCCACCGAACAGCTCTCCAGCCTGGAGATGATGGCGGTGGATCCGCTGCGCCGGGTCGTCGCGCCGCGCTTCTGGGCCGGGGTCATCAGCATGCCGCTGCTGGCCTTCATGTTCAGCCTGATCGGCATCTTTGGCGGCAAGCTGGTCGGTGTGGACTGGCTGGGGGTGGACGAAGGCAGCTTCTGGTCCGCCATGCAGGCCTCCGTCGACTGGCAGGATGACATCATGCAAGGGGCCATCAAGAGTCTGATCTTTGCTCTGGTGGTCACCTGGATTGCGCTCTTTAACGGTTATGATGCCAAGCCGACCTCGGCCGGGATCAGTCAGGCCACGACCCGTACCGTGGTCCACTCCTCCCTGGCCGTGCTCGGCCTGGATTTTATACTCACCGCAGTCATGTTTGGATAAGGTAAAGATGAAGTTCAGCAAAGTAGAATTCCTGGTTGGCGCTTTCATGCTGGCCGGCATCGGTGCCATTCTGGCGTTGGCACTGCAAGTGGCAGGTTTGAGTTTCAAACCGGAAGGAGAAACCTATACCCTGCGCGCCCATTTCGATAATATCGGCGGCCTGAAAGTACGCTCACCGGTCAAGGTGGGCGGCGTGGTGGTCGGTCGGGTCAGCGACATCACTCTGGACGCCAAGAGCCAGGTGCCGATCGTCTCTTTGCAGATGCAAAAGAGCGCCGGCGAGTTCTCCGAGACCAGTACCCTCTCCATCCTGACTTCGGGGCTGCTCGGCGAGCAGTACATAGGCCTGATGCCCGGCTTTACCGATGAGGAGATGGGCACCAGCATGCTCAAGGATGGCGACATGATTGAAGACACCAAATCCGCCATTGTGCTGGAAGACCTGATTGGAAAGTTCCTCTACAGCCAGTCTTCCGACACCAAATCAGACAGCAAGTAAGGAGTAACCATGTTCAAGAAGATCGCCCTGCTGCTGGGCCTGATGACCAGCATACTGTTTTCCCTGACCGCGCAAGCCACCGATGCCACCGATCCCTATGCCCTGGTGGATCAGGCGGCCAAGCAGACCTTCGCCCGCCTGAAGGCCGATCAGGCTCAGGTGAAGAGCAATCCGGATCACCTGCGGGTGATCATCCGCGAAGAGCTGCTGCCCTACGTGGACAACCGCTTCGCCGCCTACAAGGTGCTCGGCAACCAGATCAAGCAGACCACCCCGGCCCAGCGTGACGCCTTCGTCGAGGTGTTCACCGAGTACATGGTGAGCTCCTACGCCGACGCCCTGGCCCATTTCGACAAGCAGACCGTCAAGGTCGAGCCGGGCAAGGCCGCCGGTGACAGCAACATCACCGCGGTCAACGTCAGCGTGAAAGAGGCCGGCAAGCCGGACATCTTCCTCGAGTTCAAACTGCGCAAGAACAACAAGACCGGCGAATGGAAAGCCTTCGACATGGTCGCCGAAGGGATCAGCCTGCTCTCTGCCAAGCAGAACGAGCTGGGCGGCCTCATCCGCCAGAACGGCATCGATGCGGTGATCGCCCAGCTGCGCGCCCACAATGCCAAGCCGCTGGTGCTCAAGAAATGAGACTGAGCGGCGAGCTGCAGGCGACCCAGGTCGTTGAGTTGTGGCAACGGCGGGCCGACTGGTGGCAGGAAGACCAGATCGAGCTTAGCGATGTTAGCACCCTGGATTCGGCAGGGCTTGCCCTGCTGGTCAAATGGGCCAAAGCCGCATTGGCACGAGGCGCCACACCGCAACTGGTGGGCGCCTCCACTGATTTTTATACCCTAGCCAACCTCTACGGGGTGGCCGGATTGTTTCAGTCAACCCCGCTCACAACTGAGGACGCATAATGCAAGTCTCTGAAATTGAAGCGATACTCCTCGAGGCTCTGCCATTGTCCGAAGTCCATGTCAAAGGGGACGGCAGTCACTACCAAGTGATCGCCGTCGGCGACATGTTTGACGGCATGAGCCGGGTCAAGAAGCAACAGGCCATCTATGCCCCGCTGATGGACAAGATCGCCAGCAACGCCATTCACGCACTCTCCATCAAGGCTTTTACCGATGCCGAGTGGAAACGCGAACGTAAATTCCTACTGCCCTCCTGATTTGGTATCAAACGTAAATGGACAAATTCAAGATCGATGGTCGTTGTACTCTCAACGGCGAAGTGACCATCTCTGGCGCCAAGAACGCCGCTCTGCCGATCCTGTTCGCCACCCTGCTGTGTGATGAGGAGATCCACCTCTCCAACGTGCCGCGCCTGAAAGACGTGGGTACCACCATCAAGCTGCTGGAGATGCTGGGTGCCACCACCAAGGTGAACGGCAACGTCACCGTGCTGACCGGTGCGGTGAACAACCATGTCGCCCCCTATGAGCTGGTAAAGACCATGCGCGCCTCCATCCTGGCGCTGGGCCCGCTGGCCGCCCGTTTCGGCGCGGCTGACGTCTCCCTGCCCGGTGGCTGCGCCATCGGTGCCCGTCCGGTCAACCTGCACGTGCACGGTCTGGAGCTGATGGGCGCCAAGATTGCCATCGAGGATGGTTACATCAAGGCCCGTGTCGACGGCCGCCTGAAGGGTGCCCACATCCTGATGGACATGGTCTCCGTCACCGGTACCGAGAACCTGATGATGGCCGCCACCCTGGCTGACGGCCGCACCGTGATCGAAAACGCCGCGCGCGAGCCGGAAGTGGTCGACCTGGCCAACTTCCTCAATGCGCTGGGCGCCAAGATCCAGGGCGCGGGCACCGACACCCTGACCATCGACGGTGTCGAGCGTCTGCATGGCGGCAGCTACAGCGTCCAGCCCGACCGTATCGAAACCGGTACCTTCCTGGTGGGTGCAGCGGTCACCGGCGGCAAGATCACCTGCCGCAAGACAGACCCGACCCTGCTGGAAGCGGTACTGGTCAAGCTGGAAGAGGCTGGCGCCCTGATTGAGAAGGGTGAAGACTGGATCACCCTCGACATGACTGGCCGTACCCTCAAGCCGGTCACCATCAAAACCGCCCCCTACCCGGCCTTCCCGACTGACATGCAGGCCCAGTTCACCGTGCTGAACGCGGTGGCCAAGGGCACCGGCATGGTCACCGAGACCATCTTCGAGAACCGTTTCATGCACGTACCCGAGCTGGTGCGGATGGGCGCCGACATCGAACTGCAGGGCAATGTGGCCATCTGCCGCGACACCCAGCAGCTCAAGGGTGCCCAGGTGATGGCGACCGACCTGCGCGCCTCCGCCAGTCTGGTGCTGGCCGGCTTCGTCGCCGAAGGCTCCACCATCGTCGATCGCATCTACCACATCGACCGTGGCTACGAAGACATCGAGCACAAGCTGCAAGGCCTCGGCGGCCGCATCGAGCGCATCAAGGGCTGATTGCCGCCCCTGCGCACGCCGATACAAAAAGGCCCCTCGCACTGCGAGGGGCCTTTTTCATGGCTGCAATCCGCTGATGCCGGGATCAGTGGCCGGCCAGCTTCATACTCTCGACCAGCACCGAGCCGGTCTTGAGGCTGGAGCGCTCATCTTCGTCGCTGCCCACCGCCACGATATGGCTGAACATCTCGGCCAGATTGCCGGCGATGGTGATCTCTTCGACCGGATAGGCTATCTCGCCGTTCTCCACCCAGAAACCGGCAGCACCGCGGGAGTAGTCCCCATTGACGATATTGACCCCCTGCCCCATCAGTTCGGTCACCAGCAGGCCGGTGCCCATCTCCTTGAGCATGCCATTGAAATCCTGACCGGTGCTGGAAACCTGCCAGTTGTGGATGCCGCCGGCGTGGCCCGTGGTGGTGAGCCCCAGCTTGCGGGCCGAGTAGGAGGTAAGTAGCCAGCTCATCAGCTCGCCATTGCGCACTATGTCCATGTCGCGGGTCAGCACGCCTTCGCCATCGAACGGAGTACTGGCGAGCCCCCCCAACAGGTGGGGGAACTCCTGGATGGTGAGCCACTCGGGCAGGATCTGCTTGCCCAATTTGTCGAGCAGGAAGCTCGACTTGCGGTAGAGATTGCCACCGCTGATGGCCATCACCAGATGACCCCACAGACCGGCCGCCGTATCGGGATGGAACAGCACGGGAGCGTGGCGAGTGCTGATCTTGCGGGCCCCCAGACGAGAGAGGGTGCGCTCCACCGCCTCGTCGGCGATGCGCTGCGGGCTCCAGAGCCCGTCCAAGGTACGGCTGGAGGAGTAGCCGTAATCGCGCTGCATGTCGCCGTCCTGCTCGCCGATCAGCACGCAGCTCAGGGAGTTGCGCGATGCCGCGTAGCCTTTGACGAAGCCATGGCTGTTACCATACACCTTGATGCCGAGGTGACTGGAGAAACCGGCGCCGTCGGAGTGCTTGATGCGGGTATCGCGGCCCAGCGCCAGTCGTTCACATTCGATGGCCAGTTCGATGCCGCGCTGCGGATCCAGCTCGATCGGATGACACAGTTGCAGATCCGGGGCGTCCCAGGCCAGCAGCTCGGCATCAGCCAGACCGGCGCAAGCATCTGGCGAGGTGTGCCGGGCAATCTCCATGGCCGCTTCGACGGCGGCACGAATGGCTGACGGGCTCAGATCCGTGGTGGAGGAGGAACCCTTGCAGCCATCGCGATAGACGGCGATGCCGAGCGCCCCGTCCTTGTTGAATTCGATGCTTTCCAGTTCACAACCCCGGGTGTTCACCGACAACCCGGTCTGCTTGCTGATGGAGACTTCGGCAAGCCCGGCGCCCAGTCCCTTGGCAATCTCCAGGGCCTCGGCAACTACGGCTTCAAGATGGGCTTGATCCTGGCGGATTTGGTCTTGCTGATCCACTACCATTTACGTAAAACCTTATAAATCAATTGGTTAAGTGACTGCTCATAGTGTTTTTCATACCATGAGGCAGACCAAATGGCATCCCCCATTCTACAACACAGTGATCAGCTTGTCGCCACCATAGCCAAGCAACCAGTGTCCACCTTCGGGACCCACTACACCAAAGAAGTCGCCCTCTTCATCGCACGACACCTGAACAAGGCCCAAGGCTGGGCTGCGAGTCTCTACCTGCGGACCATCGCTGAGGGTATCGGTTGCACCACCCGCACAGTCCGTAACTCTCTGCGTCGTCTGGAGGCCATCAGCTTCTTCAAGACCGAGTTTCGGAAACACGCCCAGATAGCCAACTGGAATCTGGCCTCTGTGTACCGCATCGGGTCGGCACTCCTAGCCCTTTTCCGTACCCCCAGCACCAAGCGTCCGGCTAAGTCTTCGACTTCTTTTAAACAGAAACAAAGTAACAAGGATCACGCTCCCGTTTCTTCGTCTGTGGATAAGTTCGCCATGTTCGACCGGAAGAGGGTCAACAGGACACCGGAGGAATGGGAAGCCAGCCAGAAGGCCAGCCAAGAACACAACAGGAGCGCCCTTGAGAAGCTGAAGGCTCTGTTCGTGAGGGGGCAGTCATGAAGATCACGTTCGACGTTGAGCGCATACAGGAAGCCCTAGCGAACCCCGAGCAATCCGGACTGAATGACGTGGATTTGGCCCTACTCCCTGCCCTCCTAGAGCTGGCAGGAGGTTCCAATCACTGCGTCATTATCGACGACACACGGGCACCGAAGAAGAAGCGGAAGCCAAGGCCGAGTCGTATCAAGCGGAGTAAGCGGAAATGATGACCGAGCGTAAAACTCTGGTATGCGTGGAGGCTGGGCTGGGGGTTGCTGAAGGGCTGGTATTCCCCGTGCTGGGAGAGAATGGGAGTGTGTGGGAGATACTGCTGGGCGGTGTGTATCGCAAGGTGAACAAGCGGTCTGGCCGTGTGCAGGGCTGGAAGACAGGCCCGAGGTTCGAGAGTGTGTGAAGACGCTGGGAAGGCCGGAGGGTTACTTGGGGTCAGCTTTGAGTCTGACCCTTGGTAAATTCTGGAAAAAATCTGAACGTCCTCTTCAGTGATTTAACGCCCGCGATTTCCCCCCGTACCCCCCCACAAGAACCAGCCACCAGACAGCCCTGCCGTCCTCTTCCTGTCACCACCTGAGCGCCTGCCTGCGCCTCTCCTTCTCCATACCCCAAGCCATCCCATTGCTAACACATAGGCGAGCCCCTGCGTCTTCCTATCGCCTCCTGCTGTGTCTCTCTGCCTGTCCCTGCGTCCCATTAGGTATACCTTCCAAGAAAAATTTATAGCAGGGTATTGACCCGTCCAAAAAACGTCTCTAAAGTACAGTCCCGTAACCACTTAGACATAAGGAGACACTGCGATGAACATTGAATCCCGTGCTGCTGACCTGCGGACCTCCATCAAGCTGATGACTGGCGACCTCTGCTACTGCAAGACACGCGCTCAAGTTGCCTCTCTGCGTGAAACCATTCGTCAACGTGAAGAAGAACTGAAGCGACTGGAGGACCAAGCCTTCATCAACCGCTGTGTGGCTGTGCTGGATACCGCTGGGATGGGAGAACACAACGTCTACATCCACTGGTTCCGCATCGACTACGGCTGCTGGATTGACGCTGAAGAGGTCGTTAACGCTGGGGGTCTGAGCGACTACCTAGAGTCCCTTGGGATGGAACCGGCAGACGTGGCCGAGCTGATGACCCAAGACTGGGACTGTCAGGATGCTGAAGGGCTGGCCTCTCACTGCCTGCACAAGTACGGGAGCTTTGACTGGATGGCTCTGGAGGAACTGCTGGAGGTGGACTGTGAGCCCGAGGTACTGGCGGCAGGACTGGCCTGTGAGATTGCACCAGAAGAGATTCAGGACCGCTACATGGGTTCCTGGGACAGTGACGAGGACATGGCGATGGAGCAATGGGAGGAAGGAGGACTACTTGAGGCAATCCCAGCGGCTGCCCGTGGGTACATTGACTGGCAGGCCGTAGCGAGGGACATGGAGCTTAACGGGGAGTTCGTGAGGTCAGACACCTACTACTTCCGCAACTGCTAAGAGGGTGGCTTCCCTTAGCGCCAACTAGGGGAAGCCTGAGCGAATCACCTATCAACTCTGGGGAGAGTAATGATGAAGATGGAACCACTCGGAAGGGGAATCTACAGGCTGCACATGGAGGGATCAAGTTATACAATCGCTGGCTTTGTTGATTGCTGGCGATTCGCTTGGGAGAAGATGAAGGAGGTTTCCGAATGATTGACTTGGTTATCAGACTACGCCGATTCAAGAGCAGGAAGTCACTGGAAAGAGTCGCCCCAAGGATGCTCGATAGGGCTTCCTCTGCGGGCCTCCAAGAGGAACTGAAGGTCATTACTGCGATTGACCATCGGAAAGCTGAGATAGCAGCAGGAAGGCTTTACGACGCGGGGAAAGTCCCTATGACAGCTTGGGCATTGGTGGATTGAGTAGGAGAGAGTGATGGGACAGGTTATCGGTTATGCGCGAGTGTCGTCTGTCGGTCAATCGCTGGATGTTCAACTGGACAAACTGGCCGAGGCTGGAGCTGAGAAGGTCTATCAGGAGAAGATGTCCGGCAAGTCAGCCAAAGACCGTCAGCAACTCCAAGCCATGCTGGGGTATGTCCGAGAGGGGGACACCGTGGTGATCACCAAGCTGGACCGTCTGGGCCGTTCTCTCGCTGACCTTCTGGCTATCGTGGAGAAGCTGGAAGAGAAAGGAGTGACCCTCCGTGTGCTGGACCAGACGTTTGACACAGGGAGCGCACAGGGCCGCCTGATGCTGTCCATGCTGGGAGCCTTCGCTGAGTTCGAGCTGGAGCTGAGGAAGGAGCGGCAGATGGACGGGATAGCCAAGGCCAAGGAGCAAGGGAAGCACTTGGGCCGACCGAAGGAACTGGACGAAGAGAAGGTCAAGGAGCGTCTGAAGGTAGGCGACCTGTCCCCTGCTGGTGTCGCTAAGGAGCTGGGTATCGGGAGGTCTACAGCCTACCGGATAGCGAAAGCGATGAAGGATGAAGGCGAGCTGTGAGTTGATCGAATGTGTCTATCGGTAGAGCCATGAGCCATCGAAAAGACCTATCAACAGGAGCTTCTTAATGAACATTAGAGAAGTCTAATTTACCCTGACCAATAGAAAGAACTGATCGAGTGACCCACTTTGATCGAATCTTTCAATCGACCCCCGAGGCTGTTCACTGCGACACCTTGGGGGTTTTTCGTTTGGGAGGACTCGACGATGGCCCGTGTGTCTCTTGCCGTCTCCCTCTGGCCCCTTCTCCTTGCCTCCCTTCTCCTTGCCTCCCTTCTCCCTTCCATCCTTGTCCCTGCTGTCTTCAGGCTTTCTCTGTGGATCTCTGAGATCGTGCAGGGGTGAGCCTGTGGGGTTGCATAGGGGAAGGCGTAAGGTGAGCACAGAGAGCGTCTGAGGGGCTATCTGGAGGGGAGCAGAGGGGGACTATGGGGCTGACTCTGGACTTGTTCGTCTGAGTGCCCCTGTTTGTTGTCCCGAGGTCAATCCCGAGGTCAATCCCGAGGTCCATCCCGACGACTCCCCGAGGTCCATCCCGACGACTCCCCGAGGTCCATCCCGAGGCCAGCATTCCCGACGACCATCCCCAAGACCATCCCCAAGACACCTTCCAGAGACTTCCAGAATAGGAGCTAATTGGGCTAGTCACTTTTCCCTGACCCTAGGGGGGATACATAAGACCAATACTAAAAGACTACTATAAGACATCTATTAGATACCCTAGATACTATCTCTCTATACTCTACTTACTATAGGTATCTTTAAGACTACCCAAGGTCTACCTAGAGACTACCCAAGGTCTACCCAAGGACGCCTCAATGGCTGTCCTGTTGTCGCTTCTTCTGGTCTCCCTTGCTTGCTTCTCCCTAGCTACTCAATACCTCCAGACTACCCAAGGTCTACCAATCGACTCCTTCAGGATGGCCCACGGGCTGTCCTGTTGTCGCTTCCTCAAGACTTCCCACTGACCATCCCAGGACAACCGAGTGACAACTTCAGGACAGATAGCTAGTAAGGATGATCAAGTGAGAGTATCCGTTGGCTGAACATGACGAGCCCCTTATGAGACCCAACGAGATGACCTGTTCCAAAATGTCCCGAGGCAAAAATGCAACACCATGAGCGACTGACCTTGGGACTGGTCGAAAATCCGGAATCCGGTAATCCGACCTCCAAGCGTCTGACCCGAGGACCGGTCGAAAATGCCCCGAGGGCAAATCCGGCCACCTCCCCGCGTCTCCCTCCACTCTCCCCTTTATCGCCTATCAACATTGTCCATCCAAGCAAGGGAAGGAGAGGGAGTTATCTATAAGTAATCTGTAGGTACTTATCCTGTGGCCCCTATGCACAGGGAAATCCGGAAGGGGGTAACGAAACGGGACGCCCCCTTTTAGCAACCCCCAAGGTCTGTCTGGAGGGGGTCTCAAAATCCCAATCTGGGGAAACGTGACCCCGAGGTCCGTCCGGAGGGGGCTCAAAATCGGGAATCCCGAAAATGTGCCCCGAGGTACATCTGGAGGTGGTCCCAAACGTCCCAACGGCTTTTGGGTCCACCCGAGGGGTAGCCAAATGCTGATACGACATTTGGACACCCCCGAGGTCCATCCTTGCGATACGCCGAAAATGCCCCTTGAGGCAAATCCGGCGTAGTCCCGAGATCTATCCTTCAGGTTCCGGAAAATCCCGAATTGGGGAAAACCGGAAGAGGTCCCGAGGTCCATCCTTCAGGTTCCGGAAAATGGGACCGCCCCAGAAACCGGAAGAGGACCCGAGGACGACCTGAAGCCGCTTTGGGAGAAATGCCCTTGAGGCAAAAATCCCAACCCCGAGATCTCCCCCAGCCCTCTCTGTGCAACTGAAGGAGAAACGTGACGCTGCAATTCTGGAGAAGCACAAGGAAGGCATGAGTGCTTATGCAATCGCCAAGCTGTTCAAGATGGGCGAATCGACTGTCAAAGACGTCCGCAAGCAGTACGCCGAAAACGCGGAATCCGTAAAATCGGCGCACCCCGAGTCTTCCAACTCCGCTGCTACGCATGACGGACCTTACCACTGCGCTGTGTGCCCTATCTGAATACCCTGACCTGAGGACTCAACACGGCTGCTCCTACAGCCATTCATCTAAATCACGCGCCTTGTCGTGTGTCCTGTCCTCTTGCCTCTCCTGCTGCTGGTTCAAGCGCGTGATGGCGGGAAAGAGGGTAGGACCTGAGGACAGGCCACACAAGAAGGAACCAGAAATGACAACACCTATCATCACACTAGCTGAGGCAAAGGCTAAGGGGCTCATACACTACTTTACAGGTAAGCCATGCAGGCAAGGGCACATAGCGCATCGCATTGTAAGTTCAAGGACGTGCAGCATGTGCCAGCGGATGCGGATACAAGAGAGGGAGGCACTCTTCCCTCACAAGTACATTGAAGGCACTATCCGCCGCCGCCATCCTCACGCCTTAGTCCACTTGTCCCCAGACTCTCAGAAACGTCTGGAAGCCGTCTACAGGTTCGCTGCTGCGCTGCGTAAGCGTACAGGTAAAGACTGGCACGTCGATCATTGTTACCCGCTGGCTAGAGGCGGCGTCCACCATCCTGACAACCTGATGATCTTGCCAGCCAGCTTGAACCTGAAGAAGAAGTCCAGCTTCGATTCTGCCGACCCTGCTCAAGTCCGTGGGCTGGTCGTCTCTATGCTTCACTTTGCCTCCACACGACCGTCAGCCGACGTGATCCGCCGTCACTTGGATGACTGATGGACGTGGCTGGGGTCCTTAAAAGCCCCTACGGCGTTTGGGGACCCCCTGTCTCCCGCCTTCCCAAAAATCCGGATTCCGGAAAATTGGGAACCCAGCGTCCCCTTACCGAAAATCGGGAATCCCGAAAATCGGTAACTCCCCTTTCTCCCAGCGTCCCCCTGCCCGAAAATCCTGAATCAGGAAAATCGGGCCCCCTCTCGATCCCCCTGTCCAAAAATCCGGAATCCGGAAAATCGGACACCCTCTCGCCTTCCTCCAGATTTCCCTGACCTAAGACGTAAGAGAACGCTCCAAGAGCGCGTAATTCAAGGACCAGCCCGTGGGGAAACCTGCGGGCTCCCTTTTTCTACGTCCTGACTCCCTTTCCCTCTTTCTCTTTGGCCGAAGGGCCATCCACCTATCAACAAGGAAAAACAACTATGTCTGCTTACGGCACTTTCCCGACTTTTCAAAACGTAACCCATGTAGGTCAGAACAACGGTCAAGGCGATACCCGAGCACTCTTCCTGAAGCTGTTCGCTGGTGAAGTCCTGACGATGTTCCGCAATCAATGCGTTTCCTTGGGCACCACCCGAGTGATGACCCTGAAGGGCGGCAAAGCATTCGATTTCCCTGTACTTGGCATGAGCCACAATGCGAAGTACCACAAGCCCGGCGAGCTGATTCAAGCAGGCGGCATTAAGAACGTCCTGCGCACTGTCACCGTCGATGACGTCGCTGTGGCTGCTGTGTTCGTGGCAGAACAAGACGAAGACCTGAGCAACTTCGAGGTTCGCTCTCACTATGCCCGTGAGCTGGCCTATGAGCTGTCGAACATGATCGACAAGAACGTCTTCCGGACCATCGCCAACGCTGCCTTCATTACCAACAAGGAGCTGGCTATCGCTCGCTTCGGTGAGAACGGCGTACTGGATGACGAGACCTTCACCGAGAACATTACCCTGCGAGCAACCGATGCGGCAGGCCGTCCGATGACCCGTGGTCAGCAAATCGTGGACGCCATCTACCGCGCCCGTACCGAGTTCCGCAAGGCAAGCGTCCCAGGTATCCCTGTGTGTGTCCTGAAACCGGACGACTTCGAGGCCCTGACCAATGCGGCAGGTGACCTTGGCAACATGGCTTGGCTGGACAACCGTTTCTTGGGTCAGACCGGTGAGGACAAGTCCAACGGTAACGCTGACACCGGCCTTCGCATTGCCGGTATGAAGATCTTCGAGTCCAACAACCTGCCGGACCAAGACGAAAGCAACGGCCTGATCGGCTCACCGGAACCCCTGAGCGTGGAAGACGGTGGCTCTGGCCGTACCGCTGCGTACCGTGGGAACTTCTCCAAGCTGCTTGGCTTGGTCTACACGAAGGACTGCGCGGCTACCGTGAAGGTGCGCGACATTGTGACCAAGTGGGTCCCCGAGCCCCTGCGCGTCGGTAACACCGTGCTGGCTAAGATGTTCGTCGGTCACAACATCCTGCGTCCGGCCTGTGCGGTCGCTCTGCTGGAAGCGTAACAGGGATTTCCCTGACCAAAGGATGGAGAGAGGTTTCTGTCAGGGTCCTCTCTTCCTCTGCTGCCTTTCTCGAAACCGATGGTCATGGTTGCGATTCCTTAGACCCCCATGCGTAGTTCCTGTGGTTAACACGGGGGCTGCCCTTGGGGGTTCTTCTTTGGAATACCGTATTGGACACCTCGACCTCTCCCTTTCATCCCCAATCTGATAACTCAAGGAAACATTATGACCCGCTCTTTCTCTCTGCCGGAAAGCGGCTACAAGGCCCCACGGCAACACACAACCGTGACCATTCGTCGCCCAATGATCCCCAAGGTAGACGCACTGGTTGAACTCTACCGCAAGAACACAGGGCAGCCATTGACCCGTACTGACGTCGTGAGCGCGATCCTGATGGACGCCTACAACGACTTCATCGAGACAGGACTTATGGTCCCCCAACAAGACAAGGAATAACCCAATGAACACCAATCAAATCACAATGACTTCCCGCCAGATTGCCGAGCTGACTGGTAAGCGCCACGACAACGTAATGCGTGACATCCGTGTGATGCTTGACGGATTAGGTCTCCTCAACTTTGAGGCGGGCTCTTACCTCGATGCAAACGGACAGAAGCGTCCCGAGTACCGCCTCGATAAAGACCTAGTGATGGCCTTGATCACTGGCTATGACGTGAAGCTGCGTCTCTCTGTAGTTAAGCGCCTGCGTGAACTGGAAGAAGCCGCAACGCCGTCCCTTGCGAGCATGACTCCAATGGAGTTTATCGAATACCAGTACCAGCGATTGAAGCAACTGGAAGCTGAGAACAAGCTGATGGCTCCCAAGGCTGAAGCCCATGATCGCTTCATGTTTACCGAAGGGTCCCGTTCCCTGCGTGACACTGCGAAGGCGCTGGGGTTTGGCCCTGTGAAATTCAACAAGCTGCTCGCTGCTGACGGCTACCTGTTCAAGCAAGGGAAGTCGTGGGAACCCTACGTCCAACACTTAGAAGCTGGCCTGTTCGTCCTGAATGTCAGCGAAGCAAACGGCGTAGTTACCAAGCAAACCCGAGTGACCCCGCTAGGTATCACCAAGCTGTCCCAGCGGTACACCACCAACAAGGAGGAATCTCAATGATGGACTACCAGACCACCGACTACGGCTTCAGCGTGGAGACCTACGACCTGCCCTCCTACTCCAGCGGCGTGAACGACCAAGGGGAAGCCCTCTATGAACTCGATGGGATCGAAATGACCAAGGCACAGGCCGAGGACTTCAAGGACTACTTCTTCGACGACGAAGACGATCACTCGCTCTCCCAAGGCAACGACACCGAGTCCCTACCGGACGCCATTCTTTCAGGGTTGAACGCTGTGAATGACGCGCTGGGAGGCGGTGGAGTCGCTGAGTTCTACGCTGACGAGCTGCTGGGTCTAGGCGAAAGCCGGATGGACTCCGTGGTCTCTTCTTCCGGTATGAGTCGGGAGGAAATCCAGTCCCATGCAACAGCGGTAATGATCGACATGGCCGCACAGGTAGGAATGCCCAGCGACTACCTGATGAACGAACTTCAGAACGACATTAACAGCGTCCGCTCGCTTAACTCCCAGTCTGGCTTGAAGCTGCTGCGAGAGGCTATCGCTGACGGTATCGCTGGGGAATACGACTCCGCGATGACCAAATGGGATCGCCTGCGTCGCGCCCTGCAATCCATCAAATAACCCACTTTCTCTAACCCCTAGTTACCCCATACCACAACCATCCGGAAAGCCTCTGCGGCCTTCTGGAGGGGCCACTGTGCCAGTCTCAACACAAACACAAGGAATCCGACATGAACAAAATCACCATTGCTGACCTGTCCGAAGAACTGCTGGACGTAATCAACGGCCAACGTGCGCTTATCAACAAACTGGCTGAACTGGCTGGCCTGTCCTCTGGTCAAGTCCGAGTGCTCCAGATGGAAGCCTCCCAGCGTCACCAACGGGCCAAGGCTGCTGAAGCGAAGGCCAAGGCCAACCGTGAAGCCTACGAAGAGGATCACCAACAGATGGCCGCTTGGGTCTACGCCACCCGCTTCGACTTCAACAATGCGAAGGAGTGGGTCAAAGCAGCAGCAACCGAATGGCTGGTTATCTGCGAGCGCAACGGCTCCGAGCATGGCCTTGATCACGCCTACAAGTACCACGAGCCGACCCAAGACGAACTGCTGGAAGCCCTGAAGGATCTGGAGCGGTGGAGTCGTGCGACTGAAGAACACAACAAGGACCGCCGCGAACATGCCCAGCGGACCCTTCCGAAGGTCAAGGCCAAACTGGCCGCCCTGCTGACCGCTTAATGCAACCCACGGGGGAGGCCCAGCGTCTCCCCTGCTCTACCGAAGGAACCTATCAACATGACCGCTAATGAAACCTTTCTTGTCCATCCCAGCGACTTCGTGAAGCGCCTCCAAGCCTTCGCCACTCTGACCCTTGGCCGCCGTCCGTCTACTGGTCAGGTGCAGAACGCAATCAACCGATACGTCATGCAATCCCACGGGACAGACCGAGAGTCGCTACTTGCGCTTGCCCGTGAGCTGTTCCCGACAACCGAACAGGAGGCCGCCTGATGATCACCATTGAGAACTGGAGCCACATACGCAAAGCCAAGATCCGTCATGCCCTCTTCTGCGTCGCCTATCGGAGACTCCAAGGGGACAGCTTCGCGGCAGCCTGCCGGACTACAGCAAAGCGTCTGAACTGCAATGAAGGCCGTCTGCGCCTTCTCGCAAGGCATTACATCAAGACCACCGGAGAGAACACCCAATGACCCAACAGTACACCTACACACTCGCCACTGATGGCGCTTGCAACACCAACCACACCAAAGCGTCAGTCCGAGTGGCTGGCTGGGGTTTCCTTGCCGTCCGTAGCGATGGCCGCAAAGTTGAACGCTGCGGCTACTGCGTGGGCGCTGGGGAGTCCAACCAGACCGGAGAACTGGAAGCAGTAATTCAAGGGCTGTCACTCCTTAAACCTGGCTCTGTGGTCGAGGTCCTGACGGACTCCGCCTATGTGATCAATGGGGCGACCCAGTGGTTAGCCGGATGGAAAGCGAAGGGATGGAAGAAGGCAGACAACAAGCCAGTCCAGAACAAGGACCGCTGGGAGCAGTTGGATGACCTGCTGAACACCCGCCAAGTGACCTTCAAGAAAGTGAAGGGACACAGCGGCCACCCGATGAACGAACGAGCGGATCAACTGGCTGTGGCCGGAATGAATCGCGCTGGAATGTAAGACCGATCAACACACTCAACTATTGGCGCTCCTACGTGAAATTTCAGGAAGAGTCTGGGGGATTGACCCCGAGATTTCACGTAGGGGCGCGACGCTAAAGGAGAAAACTGACATGACTATTCGCCAAAGTGGCTTTGGTTCCCTTGAACCGACCCGCCAAGTAACCGCACAGCGTTATCAAGCGTCTGTGGCCCCTGCTCCCCGTCAACTGTCCGGCCTTGAGAAACTGGCTGAGTTCGGGATGCAGTCCCTCAAGTACAAGCACCAGATAGACCAAGAGGTCCTTCAGGCTGACCTGTCGATTGCCGTGGAGAAGTACGAAGACGCAATCAAGGGGATGGACCCTTCAGACTTCGCCAAGGACCCTGAAGGCTCTCTGAAGGCAGCAGGGATCGACGACCTCTATGGTCTGATCGAGAAGGCCCCTATCGGTCGTCAAAGCGAAATCCGCAAGAAGATTGACTACCTGCGGGAGAAGACCACCGCAAGCATGACAGCAGCCCACGACACCCGTGAGAAGGTACGGGCAGCCGTCTACAACACCTCCAACGAACTGCGGGCAACTGGGGACGTCTCACCGGAACACTGGGAATCCGTCATGGCTCTCAAGGGTGAATCCCAGCAACACGCCATCGCCTCTATGGCCCAAATCGCTATCACAGAGGGGCGCATGGAGTTGTTCGACCGGATGGCCCAAGACCAACGCTTGGCCCCTGAGCTGCAAGACAACGTGGAGGTCTGGAAGCGTCAGGCCCAGTCCATGATTGACGCCAAGAAGCGCGAGGAAGAGGCAGCAGCACGACGCCGAGCAATCGAGGCCAACAAGGCACACAAGGAAGCCCTCAAGGCCCAGCGCCAGATGGCAGTCCTTGGGATGCTCTCACAGGGGACCCCAATGGAGGTCGTAATGTCTCTTGCACCTCTCAACGATGGGGTCAAAAGGGACGAGGTGGAATGGGCTGTCCGGTCTAATCCTGCGCTGCACCGCACAGTGTGCGTATTCCGGCGAAGTTGAACAGCCATTCCGGCCAACGTGAACACCCTGATCCTTAACGCGCTCACGTCACCCCG